>NZ_VWWM01000046.1:0-67566 GCF_011752945.1 Paraburkholderia sp. Cy-641 | reverse complement strand
GTGAAACGACTCCACGCCGATGATAGTGCGGATTGCCCGTGTGAAAGTAGGTAATCGTCAGGCTCCTCATGCTGTAACACGGACCCCGGCTTCTCGACCTGAGTGCCGGGGTCCGGCCGTTTACGGCCCGATTCCTCTCTAATGCCAGCATGGATTCGCTGGACGCACGGGAGCGTCGGGCAGAACTGTCAAAAACCGGGCCACTCTATTCGCTGATCTACAGCAAGGCACGGCAACACTCACCCACTACGCCTCACTTCCCCTGCGCGAGAAACTTCTGCGCCAGCCGAACCCAATAAGTCGACCCGACCGGCAGTAATTCATCGTTGAAGTCATAGCTTGCGTTATGCAGCATGCAAGGGCCTGCGCCGTGTCCAGCTTCCCGATGCCCGCCTTCTCCGTTGCCCAGAAAGGCGTAGCAACCCGGTTTCGCCAGCAACATGAAGGAAAAATCCTCAGCGCCCATTGTCGGCTCGACGGCATCGTCGACATTTTCCGTACCGACAATCTCCGTCATCACCGTCGCCGCAAAACGCGCTTCCTCGCCACTGTTGACCGTCGGCGGGTAGTTTCGATGGAAGCGGACCTGGACTGAGCAATCGTATGCTTCAGCGGTACTCTCCGCGATCTTGCGCATGCGCGTTTCGATCAGATCGAGCGTCTCCGTTGTGAAAGTCCGCACCGTTCCCGCGATCCACGCATCGTTCGGGACAACGTTGACCGCGTCGCCGGCATGAATCTGGGTAATCGACAGCACCGCCGTATCTAGCGGCTTCTTGTTGCGCGTGATGATACTTTGCAGTCCATTCGCGATCTGCACCGCCGTAAAAACCGGATCGCGCCCATTGTGCGGCAGCGCGGCATGCGCGCCCACGCCCTTGATTTCGATGCGGAATTCGTTGCTCGACGCCATGATCGGACCTTCCGTCACCCCGAAGTGACCCGCCGGTATGCCCGGCCAGTTGTGGATGCCGAACACCGCATCCACTGGGAATTTCACGAACAGGCCATCGTCGATCATTGCTCGCGCACCAGCGCCGCCTTCTTCGGCCGGTTGGAAAATGAACACGATCGTGCCGTCGAAATCACCGTGCCTCGCCAGATATTGCGCTGCACCGAGCAGCATCGCGGTATGTCCATCATGACCGCACGCGTGCATCTTGCCGTCGTTTTTCGAGCGGTGCTCGAAGCTGTTGAGTTCCTGAATCGGTAGCGCATCCATGTCGGCACGCAAGCCAATCGCGCGCGTGCCGTTGCCACGTTTCAATACGCCGACCACACCTGTTTTACCCAATCCACGATGAGTTTCGATGCCCCATGACTCGAGCGTCCGGGCGACGAGATCGGCCGTCATTGCCTCCTCATAGCGCAGTTCCGGGTGGGCGTGGATGGTTCGTCGGAGAGTCTGGATTTCGCCGCGAGCGGCCTGGATTTCGGGGATCAGTTTCATGATGGCGTGATGGTGTGCTGGGCTTGCGTGGGATCGCTCGGGGCCGCTTGGCCCGGGCACGGAGATAATCGATTCTACGCCGAAGGTATTTTTGGCGGCACCACCCAGGTCGGCGGCCTAATGGCGTAATAAAATTCCACATTGCTCGTGCTCACCGTCTGCCTGGAAACATTTCGATGAATGCCCCGACCGAATTCGCACGTGCCGTGTGTCCGCACGATTGCCCCGACACCTGTGCGATGCGTGTGACCGTCGAGAATGGGCGGGCGATCAAGGTCGCGGGCGACCCGGAGCATCCGCCGACACAAGGCGTGTTGTGTACCAAGGTTAGCCGCTATGCTGAGCGTGTGTACCATCCGAACCGGCTAACCACGCCGATGAAACGCATCGGTCGCAAGGGCGAAGGGCGCTTTGAGCCGATCAGTTGGGACGCCGCGCTGGAACTGGCCGCGACTCGTCTGGCGGAGATCGCGCGCCGCGCACCGGAAGCGATTCTGCCGTACAGCTACGCCGGCACGATGGGGCTCGTGCAGAACGAGAGCATTTCGCTGCGGCTTTTTCACAAGCTCGGCGCGTCCCAGCTTGACCGCACGATTTGCGCCGCGGCCGGCGCCGCGGGGCTGAAATACACGTACGGTGCGAGCATCGGCATGCACATCGAGTTTTTTGCCGAGAGCGAAGTCGTTCTGATCTGGGACGCCAATCCGATCGCGTCGAATTTGCATTTCTGGACGCGCGCGCAGGAAGCCAAGCGTCGCGGCGCGCGGCTGATCGCAATTGATCCGTATCGCTCGCTCACCGCCGAGAAATGCCACCAGCACATTGCATTGAAGCCCGGCACCGATGCCGCTTTGGCGCTCGGCATGATGCATGTGCTCATCGAAGAAGACAGGCTCGACCATGCGTACATCGCCGCGCATACGCTGGGTTTCGCCGGGTTGAAGGAGCGCGCGCTTGGCTATCCGCCGTCGCGAGTTAGCGAGATTTGCGGTATCGAAGAGCGGACAATCGTAGAACTTGCGCGGCTTTACGGCAGCACGAAGAAGGCCGCGATTCGCCTGAATTACGGTCTGCAACGCGTGCGCGGCGGTGGCAATGCGGTACGCGCCATCGCGTGTCTGCCGGCGTTGACGGGGGCTTGGCGCGAACGTTCGGGTGGCGCGCTGCTGTCATCGAGTGGCTGGGCGCCGGTCGATTCGCATGCTCTGCAGCGTCCGGACCTGATGCCCGGCTGGCCGGCCAAGCCGAGCCGCGTCGTCAATATGAATGCGATTGGCGACGCGTTGCTGCATCCCGGCGACGCCGCGTTCGGTCCGAAAATCGAGGCGCTTGTCGTCTACAACTCGAATCCCGTGGCGGTCGCGCCGGACTCCGAGCGCGTTGCAGCCGGTTTTGCGCGCGAGGATCTGTTCACTATCGTGCTCGAACATTTCCAGACCGATACCGCCGACTACGCCGACCTGCTCCTGCCCGCCACCACGCAGCTCGAACACCTCGACGTGCACAAGTCGTACGGCCACACGCACGTGATGGCTAACCTGCCTGCGATCGCCCCAATCGGCGAAGCCCGCCCGAACACCGAAATCTTTCGCGGCATCGCGCGCCGCATGGGACTCGACGACACCGCGCTATTCGAGAGCGATGAAGCGATCGCGCAGGCCGCGTTCCGCTGGCAGGACAAAACGCTCGAAGGCATCGACTGGGCGACGCTGAAACAGAACGGCTGGGCCAAACTCAACCTGCCCGATGCACCTTTTGCCGACGGCGGTTTCCACACGCCATCCGGCAAGTGCGAGTTCTATAGTGAACGTCTCGCGCAGCAGGGGCTCGATCCGCTGCCCGACTATCTGCCGCCCCACGAATCCGCCGACGGCGCGCCCGAACTCGCCTCCCGTTATCCGCTCGCGATGATTTCGCCGCCCTCGCGCAACTTCCTGAACAGCACCTTCGTGAATATCGAGAGTTTGCGTGCGACGGAAGGTGAGCCGCATCTCGACATCCATCCAGCCGACGCTCACGCGCGAAACATCGCCGACGGCGAGCAGGTGCGTATTTTCAACGACCGCGGTTCGATGCAGGCGCGCGCCCGCGTGACCGACAGGGCGCGCGAAGGGCTCGTGGTCGGATTGTCGATCTGGTGGAAAAAGCTCGCGCCGGACGGTCGCAACGCCAATCAGCTGACGAGCCAGGCACTCACCGATCTCGGCGGCTCCGCCACGTTTTATGACTGTCTCGTCGAAGTCGAGCGAGCCTGAAATGCCCCCGGAAGGCCAGCTGCACGGCCACTCGGCATCCAGGCCCCCACGGGTTCGAGTCAGCAGTCTAACCTCATCGCTTTCGTCGATAGCAATAATGTGTCCATGCTACGATGCGATTTTTAGCACGACCATTCGAAAATAATTCAGGAGACGCTGCATGGAGAAAATCTGGCTGAAATCTTATCCGCCCGGCGTTCCCGCAGAAATCAACCCTTCCCTTTATTCGTCGGTAGCCGAACTGCTCGAGGATGCGTTTCGCGAACACCGGGCCAAGCCGGCGTTCGTCTGCATGGGCAAGGAAATCAGGTACGGCGAACTCGACGAACTCTCACGCAAGCTCGCCGCATGGCTTCAGTCGAAGGGACTCGCGCGCGGCGCGCGAGTCGCGATCATGATGCCGAACGTGCTGCAATATCCGGCGGCGATCGCCGGCATCTTGCGCGCGGGCTACGTCGTCGTGAACGTGAACCCGCTCTACACGCCGCGCGAACTCGAGCATCAGTTGAAGGACAGCGGCGCCGAAGCGATTATCCTGCTCGAGAATTTCGCGGCAACGCTGCAGGCGATCGTGCGCAATACGGCGGTCAAGCATATCGTCGTTGCGACGATGGGCGACCTGATGGGCATCAAGGGCCCGCTCGTGAACTTCGTCGTGCGCAAGGTCAAGAAGATGGTGCCGGCGTGGAGCCTGCCGGGCCACATCAAGTTCAACGCCGCGATCGCGCAGGGCGCGGGTCTCGGTTTCAAACCCGTCCAGCAGGGACCGGACGACGTGGCGTTCCTGCAATACACGGGCGGCACGACCGGCGTGGCCAAGGGCGCGACGCTGCTGAACCGGAATCTGATCGCGAACGTGCTGCAATCGGAAGTGTGGCTCAATCCGGTGCGCGCGAATCGTACCGATATCGATCAGTTCATCACGGTCGTCGCGCTGCCGCTTTATCACGTGTTTGCGCTGACCGTGTGCGGCTTGCTGACGAT
The DNA here is from genome assembly GCF_011752945.1 of Paraburkholderia sp. Cy-641. NCBI lineage: Bacteria > Pseudomonadati > Pseudomonadota > Betaproteobacteria > Burkholderiales > Burkholderiaceae > Paraburkholderia > Paraburkholderia sp. Cy-641. The sequence goes on along the minus strand of NZ_VWWM01000046.1, from coordinate 62,877 downwards.
CCGCACCGGCGGTCTCGGCGTGCTGATTCCGAATCCGCGCGATATTCCCGGCACGATCAAATCGCTGGAAGGCTATGCGATCACGACGATCCCTGCCGTCAACACGCTCTACAACGCGTTATTGAACAGCCCCGATTTCCACAAGCTCGACTTCTCGAAGTTGCTCACCGCGAACGCCGGCGGCATGGCCGTGCAGGAGGCGGTCGCGAAGCGCTGGTTCGAGGCAACGCGCACGCCGATCGTCGAAGGGTACGGGTTGTCGGAAACGTCGCCGTGTGCGACCTGCAACCCGGTCACGGTGACCGAATACAGCGGCACGATCGGTTTGCCGCTGCCGTCCACCGAAATCTCGATCCGCGATGACGACGGCAACGAAGTGCCGCTCGGCCAGGCCGGCGAAATCTGCATCCGCGGACCGCAGGTGATGGCGGGCTACTGGAACCGTCCGGACGAAACCGCGAAGGTCATGACCCCGGACGGCTTCTTCAAATCGGGCGATGTCGGCATGATGAACGCGGATGGCTTCGTGAAGATCGTCGACCGCAAGAAGGACATGATTCTCGTGTCGGGCTTCAACGTGTATCCGAACGAGATCGAGGACGTCGTGGCGAAGCTGCCGGGCGTGTTCGAAGTCGCTGCGGTCGGCGTGCCGGACCCGCATTCGGGCGAGGCGGTGAAGCTGTTCGTCGTGAAGAAGGACCCGGCGCTGACCGACGAGGACATCTTCGCGTACTGCAAGACGCAACTGACCGGCTATAAACGGCCAAAGGTCGTCGAATTCCGCACGGAACTGCCGAAGAGCAACGTCGGCAAGATTCTGCGCCGCGAGCTGCGCGACGGAAGGGCGTGAGCGCATCGGAGCGTGCCAGGCCGGCACGCTAACCGGCGAGTCAGATAGCAAACAGGAAAACCCGGAAGAAAAACCCGGCGGACGAAAGCCCGCCGGGTTTTTCTTTGTCGAGATTGCCGCCCGAGAGAACCGCGCACGGCAAACACCCGGCACCGCGAATCCACCGGTTCCCCGGCTAGCCACAAATGGCGAGCACAAAAAAAGGCGCCCGAAGGCGCCTTTGAGACAAACTGCGTTTTTACGACTTATTAGAACTTGTGACGGATACCGACGCGAGCCGTGAACTGGTTGGCGCTCGTCGAGCCGGTCAGGCCGTTGATGCCAGCCGTTGCAGCGACCACGCCATTGCCGGCTGCGTTCAGCACATCGCCCAGAGCATGCTGGTACACGCCGATCACGTACACGTCCGTACGCTTGGACAGGAAGTAGTCCACGCCCACAGCGCCTTGGTGGTACTGAGCCGTCGACGCACCTGCGATGCTCGCGCCACGCGTGTAGTCGTATGCAGCGCCGACCAGCAATGCCGGGGTCAGCTGATACTTGAAGTTGACTTCGCCGTTGTTGAACGTAGCCGACTGACCGCGGACGCTCGGTTGCGCGAACGTCGTGCCGAGGTTGGCGAAACGGATGTTCGAATACGTCAGGCCGATGGTAGCCGCGCCGAACGTGTATGCACCACCCGCACCGATCACCTGGTACGTGTTAGCCGACGTGTAAGCGCCGTAGACCGGCGAGGTCACTGCCGCGTTCGGTGCCGTGATCGTGCCGCCGTTGTTGAAGATACCGCCCGAAGCTGCCGGCGTACGTGCGTTCAAATAGCCGACGCCCAATTGCAGCGGACCGTTGTTGTAGCCAGCGCCCAACGACCAGATCTGGTTGCCGGAGAAGTTGCCTGCCTGGCCGCCGAGGCTATACGTGCCGCCGAACGTCAGGCCGCCGTAGTTCGCGCTCGTGAACTTGACCGTGTTGTTGGTGCGATACGCGTTGTTGAAGTTGTCGATATCGCCCGGGTGAGCAGCGATGTAGCCGCCCCACTGATCGCCCGCTTCGAACGGACCGACGTAGTCGACGACGGAGTCGTACTGACGACCCAGCGTGACCGTGCCGAAGTTGCTCGACAGGCCGACGTATGCCTGACGGCCGAACATCAGGCCGCCTTGGCCGAGCTTGCCGTTGGTCACGTCAAAGCCGTTTTCCAACACGAACAGGGCCTTCAGACCGCCGCCCAGGTCTTCCGTGCCGCGCAGGCCGAAACGCGAGCCTTGCAGAACGCCGCTGGACATGTCGTACTTGTGGTAGCCACCCGAGTTGGTGTTCATGTTGATACCAACGTCGACGATACCGTACAGGGTCACGCTGCTCTGCGCATGTGCGACGCCTGCGAATGCGCCCAGTGCTGCGAGAGCGAGAAGCGACTTTTTCATCGAATGATCTCCAAGGATTACGAATCTTTTGTACAAGGCGAAATATTTATCTAGGGCTCAAAGGCCTTGCTTGTCCAACTTCGCGAGAAGTTGCCACGTAATGTAACAAAAGGCATACATGCCACAAAGAAAAAGCGGAGGGCCTGGACGGCTCCTGTTTCGTTTACGCAACATGGTCTAGAATCGGAAATGGGTCGCCCATTTCATGCGGATTCGAGCTTTCCGCGCAGCCGGTTTTGCGTCGCAAAGCCTTGTCGCGCGGACCTTCCGCTGCGATGAGGCGCAGCTTGAATCGGGGAGCGTTTTATGTGGCTGGACGAGTTGATTGGCGAGTTTGATCGGGGTTTACGCTCACTGACGGGCGTGTCGCGGATGGGTCGTCCGCTACCGGTTCCGCACGAGTCGGCGGCGATGGCCGAGGCGCCCGAACTCTCGCCAGCGGAGCGCGCGCACGCGGCCGGTTTGATGCGCGTGAACCATGTCGGCGAGGTCTGCGCACAGGCGCTTTATCAGGCGCAGAAACTCACCACGCGTTCGCCCGTATTGCGCGCCATGTTCGAGCACGCCGCCGCCGAGGAAGAAGACCATCTTGCGTGGACCGCGAAGCGTCTCGAGGCGCTCGACTCGCGTCCGAGTCTGCTGAATCCTCTTTGGTACGCGGGCGCGTTGGCGGTCGGTCTCGCGGCCGGGCGCATGGGCGATCGCGTAAGCCTTGGCTTCATGGCCGAAACCGAGCGTCAGGTGGAGTTGCATCTCGATAGCCATCTCGAGAAACTGCCGGCAGCCGATCACGAATCGCGCGCGATCGTCGAGCAGATGCGTATCGACGAAGCGCAGCACGGCCGGGCCGCGATGGATGCGGGCGGCGTCGAACTGCCGTTTCCCGCGCGCGCGCTGATGCGCGCGATGTCGAAGGTCATGACGCGCATGGCCTATTACCTATAAAACTGTCAAGCCGAACCGCCGCTGAAACCCGTTTTCCGAAACCGGGGCGGCGTTGCGCCCGCCGCTTCCTGTAAGCCCTCCGCAAGGCCTGTTTATCCCTCCCGATCCGGCTTAACGATCTCTTTCAATCCGCGCTGTTTCCCCGCACTTTTCACGTATCACCTTCACAAGTTTCACTAGCTCATTCATTTATAACGGTTTTCCGTTTTATATCTGACGTGAGGGAGTCGCGCTAAGTCCTTGTTCTAGCAAACAAAATTCGCTCGAAAAGCGGGCCGCTCCCTTGACCCGTGTTTAGCGTTCCTCTAAAGTGGGAGACAGTGTGAGAAAGTGTATTTTTGTGTGATCTCAACACCACTTTCGGGTAGATTTTTACGAATCGGGAAGCCGGCGCAATAGCGCTGCAAGAGGGGAGAGCGAAGTGTTCCAAGGGGCGTCGGCGCTGACGCTCGATGCGAAGGGGCGGATGTCGATTCCCTCTCGTTATCGGGATGCGCTGCAAACACAGGCAGAGGGACGGGTGACGATCACCAAGCACCCGGACGGCTGCCTGTTGCTCTTTCCGCGCCCCGAATGGGAAATCTTCCGTGACAAGGTCGACAAGCTGCCCATGAACGCAGCCTGGTGGAAGCGCATTTTTCTCGGCAATGCAATGGATGTGGATATGGACGGCGCAGGCCGTGTGCTCGTGTCGCCGGAGTTGCGCACGGCCGGCTCGCTGGAGAAGGAAGTGACCCTGCTCGGCATGGGCCGTCACTTCGAGTTGTGGGACGCACAGATTTACGCCGCGAAGGAACAGGCGGCGATCGCCGAGGGCATGCCCGACGCGTTGAAAGATTTCACGTTCTGATCGCAGCTTATTTATATGGCATCTGCGATGAGAAACGAGTTGCAGCATCGCACGGTGCTGCTGAACGAAGCGGTCGACGCGCTGGTGACGCGCGCGGACGGCACGTATGTGGACGGCACGTTCGGCCGCGGCGGGCATAGCCGTCTCGTGCTGGAGCGCCTGGGCGACGCGGGGCAGCTGATCGCGTTCGACAAGGACCCGCTCGCCATTGCGACGGCGCAACAGATCGGCGATCCGCGCTTTGGCATCGTGCATGAGAGTTTTGCTTCACTGCGCTCCGCGATGGCGGAGCGTGGCGTAGGACGGGTGTCGGGGGTGTTGCTGGATCTGGGCATTTCGTCGCCGCAAATCGACGATCCGGAGCGGGGCTTCAGCTTTCGCGCCGACGGCCCGCTCGACATGCGGATGGACCCGACGCGCGGCGAGTCCGCGGCTGACTGGCTCGCGCGGGCCACGGTGCAGGAATTGACGGAGGTGATACGAGATTATGGGGAAGAACGGTTTGCTTTTCAGATTGCAAAGGCGCTTGTTGCTCGCCGGGCAGAGTCCGACCGTCTTGGGCCTCTCGTCAGCACGGGCGAGCTTGCCCAAATCGTGGCTAACGTCGTCAAAACCCGTGAGAAGGGTAAGGACCCGGCAACCCGCACCTTTCAGGCTATACGGATTCACGTCAATCAAGAGCTTGCGGAGTTGCAAGTCGTTCTAGAAGCAGCACTGTCGTTGCTGGAGCAAGGGGGGCGGCTGGTGGTCATCAGCTTTCATTCGCTCGAGGATCGGATCGTCAAGCGATTCATGCAGGCGCACGCGAGCACGCCGGCGGTCGACCGCCGCCTGCCGATCCGCGCGGTCGACCTGCCGAGCCCCCCGCTCAAGATCATCGGCCGCGTATTCCCGGGCGACGCCGAGCTCGCCGACAACCCGCGCGCCCGTTCTGCCGTGATGCGCGTGGCGGAGCGGATCGCGCCATGAACCGTCTCAACATTTTCCTGCTGATCATCGTGATGGGCTGTGCCTTGTCGGTCGTCAACGCGACCAATCAGCAGCGTCAGATTTTCATCCAGCTGCAGCGCGCCCAATCGCAGGAGCGCCAGCTGCAGCAGGACTATTCGCAGCTTCAATATCAGCAGAGCGCGCTGTCGAAAACCTCGCGCATCGAGCAGATCGCCACCGCCTCGCTGAAGATGCAGTCGGTCACGACGGGCCGCACCCAGTACCTGACGCTCGACCCGGGCGCCGCGAAGGCCGTCGACGCGCCGATCCCCACTTCGGCACCGGCCTCGGCACCGGCGGCAACCCGTCGCGGAGGCGTGCGATGAAAAAATCGTCGGCTCGCAAGAGCGTTGCGTTTTCCGCCAATCCGATCCTGTCGGTGCGCCTGCCGATGTGGCGCTCGAAGCTCGTCGTGTTCATGCTGTTCATGGCGTTCGTCGCGCTCGCCGGGCGCGCGTTCTGGATTCAGGGACCAGGCAACGCGTTCTATCTGAAGCAGGGCGAAATCCGCTATCAACGCCGCATCGAATTGCCGGCCACGCGCGGCAAGATTCTCGACCGCAACGGTCTCGTGCTTGCCACGAGTCTGCCCGTGCGCGCGATCTGGGCGATTCCCGACGCGGTGCCCGACGATCTCGGCGCCGACAAGCTCGACTCGCTCGGGCGTCTGCTCGGCATGACGACGAAGGAGCTGCGCACGAAACTGTCGGAAGACAAGAATTTCGTCTACGTGAAGCGCCAGGTGCCGCTCGACGTCGCCACGAAAGTCGCCGCGCTCGACATCCCCGGCATCTACTCGCGCGAGGAATACAAGCGCTTCTATCCGGAAGGCGAGATCACCGCTCACCTGATCGGCTTCACGAACGTCGAGGACGAGGGCCAGGAAGGCGTCGAACTCGGCGACCAGAAGCTGCTCGCCGGCATGTCGGGCAGCCGCCGCGTCATCAAGGACCGCATGGGTCACGTGATCGAGGACGTGGACGAGCAGGTCGTGCCGCACAACGGGCAGGACGTCGATCTGTCGATCGACAGCAAGATCCAGTACATCGCGTATACGAACCTGAAAGCGGCCGTCGAGAAATTCAAGGCGAAGGCCGGCGCGGCGATGGTGATCGACGTGCGCACGGGCGAAGTGCTTGCGCTCGTCAATTACCCGACCTACAACCCGAACGACCGCTCGCACCTGACCGGCGACCAGCTGCGCAACCGCATCCTGACCGACACGTTCGAGCCGGGCTCGATCATGAAGCCGTTCACGATTTCGCTCGCGCTCGATCTGCACCGCGTGACGCCGACTACACTGGTTGATACGGGCAACGGCCACTTCGTACTCGATGGCGCGCCGATTACCGACGACGCCGGCTTCGGCGTGCTGACGGTCGGCGGCGTGATCCAGAAGTCGAGCAACATCGGCGCGACCAAGATCGCGATGCAGCTGCGGCCCGAAGAGATGTGGAACATGTACACCAGTATCGGTCTCGGCCAGGCGCCGAAGGTCGGTTTCCCCGGCGCGGCGGCGGGCCGTCTGCGTCCGTGGAAAAGCTGGCGCCGCATCGAGCAGGCGACCATGTCGTACGGCTACGGCCTGTCGGTGTCGCTGTTCCAGCTCGGCCGCGCATACACCGCGATCGCGCACGACGGCCAGCTCATGCCGGTGACGATTTTCCACACGCCGGGTGACCAGCCGGCCACCGGTCCGCAGATCTTCTCGCCGACCACCTCGCGCGAAGTGCGCACGATGCTCGAATCCGTCGTGTCGGCGCAGGGTACGTCGCCGGATGCGGCGGTGCCCGGCTATCGCGTCGGCGGCAAGAGCGGTACCGCGTACAAGCACGGTCCGCACGGCTACGACCACTCCAAATACCGCGCGTCGTTCGTCGGCATGGCGCCGATGCCGAATCCGCGCATCGTCGTCGCCGTGTCGGTCGACGAACCGACCGCGGGCAGCCACTTCGGCGGCCAGGTGTCGGGGCCGGTGTTCTCGGGCATCGTCGGCGACACGCTGCGCGCGCTCAACGTGCCGCCCGACATGCCCGTCAAGCAGATGGTCGTGACCGACGACTCGGCTCCGCCCGCGCCCGGTGCGCCGGCGACGCAAGCCACGGTGAAGAAGCTGTCCACGAGTCCCGGCGTGAAAAAGATGACCATTTCCGCCAACGCGAAAAATCGTCCCGGAGTCGAGCGATGAGCGTGCTGCGCGAGCAACATCCAGCGCACCGGCAGATCGCCGACGCCCTCGCCTGGCTGCACGAGCACGTGCGGCCAGGCGCGCAATTGCATGCCGACACGCGCTCGCTCGCGGCCGGCGACGCGTTCTTCGCCTACGCGGTCGACGGCGCGGACAACCGCCCGTTCATCGGCGCCGCGCTCGACCGTGGCGCGACGGCTGTGCTTGTGCAACCCGAAGGTTTCGCCGGCGCGCTCGACGCGTCGGTCGCGCACGCGGTGCCGGCGCTGAACGAACTGGCCGGCTCGATCGCGAGCGCATGGTACGGCGAGCCGAGCGATGCGATGCTCGCGGTCGGCATTACGGGCACGAACGGCAAGACTTCGTGCAGCCAGTGGATCGCCACGGCGCTCAGTGCACTTGGCACGCGCTGCGCGATCGTCGGCACGCTCGGTACCGGTTTCCCCGGCCAGCTCGTGCACACCGGCTTCACGACGCCCGACGCGCCGCAACTGCAACGCAGTCTCGCGCAACTGCGCGACGCGGGCGCGCAGGCGATCGCGATGGAAGTGTCGTCGCATGCGCTGCATCAGGGGCGCGTGAACGGCACTGCATTCGACATCGCCGTATTCACGAATCTCACGCAGGATCATCTCGACTATCACGGTACGTTCGACGCCTACGAGGCGGCGAAGGCACGCCTGTTTGCCTGGCCCGAACTGCAGGCAGCCGTGATCAATCGCGACGATGCCGCCGGCCGCCGTTTGCTCGCGGCCACGCGCGGCCATGCGCGCACCATCGCGTACGGCATCGAAGCCGGGCAAGGCAGCGTCGACGCCAAGGATGCGCCGCAAGCCGACGCGTGGCTCGTCGCCTCGAACGTGCGTGCCACGACCACCGGCACGGCGTTTCATCTGACTACCTCGGACTGGGGCAGCGCCGAAGTCGACGTGCAAACGCTCGGCGCGTTCAACGTGAGCAATCTGCTTGCGGTGCTCGGCACGCTGCTCGCCGCGGACGTGTCGTTCGACGCGGCGCTTGCCGAACTCGCGAAGCTCGAATCGGTGAACGGCCGCATGCAGCGCCTTGGCGGCCGTCTGCAAAACGACGAGCCGCTCGTCGTGGTCGATTACGCGCATACGCCCGACGCGCTCGAAAAGACGCTCGCCGCGCTGCGCCCGATCGCGGCCGCGCGCGGCGGCGAACTCGTCTGCATGTTCGGCTGCGGCGGCGACCGCGATGCAACCAAGCGTCCGCTGATGGGCGCGATCGCCGAAAAGCTCGCCGACAGCGTTGTCGTTACGAGCGACAACCCGCGCAGCGAAGATCCGCAGTCGATCATCGAGCAGATCGTCGCGGGCATGCGGGACGCGTCGCGGGCGCGCTGCATCGAAGACCGCGCGAGCGCGATCCTGCAGGCGATCCGCGGCGCCGCGCGCGAAGACGTCGTCGTGCTGGCCGGCAAGGGACACGAAGCCACCCAGGAAATCATGGGCAAGAAACGCGCATTCTCCGATCAGGACCACGCCCGCCTCGCGCTTGCCGCGCGCGCGACGCACGCACGCGGAGGTGGCGAATGAGCATGTTCTCGCTGCACGAAGCCGCCGCGCTGATTCCGGGCGCCACCGTGTCGGGCGACGCCGGCGCGCGTTTCGAGCGCGTCTCGACCGACAGCCGCAGTGCCGGCCCCGGCGACCTGTTCGTCGCGATCAAGGGCGATCGCTTCGACGCGCACGACTTCCTGCCGCAAGTCGCCGAGCGCAACGTCGCGGCCGTGCTCGTCACGCGCACGCCGGAGAACTGGAGCGTGCCCGCGATCCGCGTCGCCGAGACGCGCGCCGCGCTCGGCGCGCTCGCGCGCGGCTGGCGCCGCCAGTTCGGCATGCCGCTCGTCGCGGTCACGGGCAGCAACGGCAAGACCACGGTCAAGGAAATGATCGCGTCGATTTTCGCGGCCGCGGTCGGCGCGGATGCGCGTCTTGCCACCGCCGGCAATTTCAACAACGACATCGGTCTGCCGCTCACGCTGTTCCGTCTGCACGCCGCGCATCAGCTCGCGGTGGTCGAGCTCGGCATGAATCATCCGGGCGAAACCGAACTGCTCGCGAAGATCGCCGAGCCGACGGTTGCCGTCGTCAACAACGCGCAGCGCGAGCATCAGGAATTCATGGCGACCGTCGAAGCGGTCGCGCTCGAACACGCGAGCGTGATTCACGCGCTGGCGCCCGACGGCACGGCCGTGTTCCCCGCCGACGATGCCTACGCGAGCATCTGGCGCGTGGCCGCGACCGGCAACCGCATCGTCGATTTCGCGCTGAACAGCGCGGAGCGCACGACCGAAGCCGCGGTGACGGGCCGCTTCGACGGCCAGCGCCTGAGCATCGACACGCCGCAAGGCCACCTCGACGTCACGCTGCAGGTGCTCGGCGATCACAACGCGCACAACGCGCTCGCGGCGACTTCGGCGGCGCTCGCCGCGGGCGTGTCGCTCGACGCGATCCGGCGCGGTCTCGAATCGTTCGGCGCGGTGAAGGGGCGTCTGCAAGTGAAGCAGGCCGCGCTCGGCACGCTCGCGGGCGCCACCGTGATCGACGACACCTACAACGCGAATCCCGATTCGATGCGCGCCGCGATCGACGTGCTCGCGTCGCGCGCCGCGCCGCGCGTGCTCGTGATGGGCGACATGGGCGAAGTCGGCGACAACGGCCCGGCGTTTCATCGCGAAATCGGCGCGTATGCGAAAGAGCGCGGTATCGACGCGCTGTATGCAATGGGCGACGCCTCGCGCGACGCCTGCACCGCATACGGCGCGGGCGCGCACCACCTCGCCGATGTCGGCGCGCTGGTCGCGCAATTGCAGCAGGCCGGCTTCGGCGCGGCCGCAACGCTTCTCGTGAAAGGCTCGCGCTTCATGCAGATGGAGCGCGTGGTGGACGCCGTGACGAGTCCACAACCCAACGCCGCGGGCACGACGCCCGCAGCACATTGAAATAGAAGGAACCCGGCATGCTACTGGCGCTGGCGCAATGGCTGCAGAATGACGCAAGCTTCTTGCGCGTGTTCAGTTATCTGACGTTTCGCGCGGTGATGGCGACCATCACCGCGCTGTCGATCGGGCTCGTCTGCGGCCCGGCGGTAATTCGCAAGCTGACCGCGATGAAGGTCGGCCAGGCCGTGCGCAAGGACGGTCCGCAAACGCACCTCGTCAAATCCGGCACGCCGACGATGGGCGGCGTGCTGATCCTGCTCGGCATCGCCGTGGCCACGCTGCTGTGGGCCGACCTGACCAACCGCTTCATCTGGATCGTGATGCTCGTCACGTTCGGCTTCGGCGTGATCGGCTGGGTCGACGATTACCGCAAGGTCGTCTACAAGGACCCGCGCGGCATGTCCTCGCGCGAGAAGTATTTCTGGCAGTCGGTGATCGGTCTGTTCGCGGCGGTCTATCTCGCGTTCAGCGTGTCCGAGGCGAGCAACGTGCGCGTGTTCGACCTGTTCATGGCGTGGGTGCGCAGCGGCCTGTCGATGGGCTTGCCCGCGCGCGCCGACCTGATGCTGCCGTTCTTCAAGTCGATCAGCTATCCGCTCGGCGTGTGGGGCTTCATCGTGCTGACGTATCTCGTGATCGTCGGCGCGAGCAATGCCGTGAATCTGACCGACGGCCTCGACGGCCTCGTCATCATGCCGGTCGTGCTGGTGGGCGCGTCGCTCGGCGTGTTCGCGTACGTGATGGGCAGCTCGGTCTATTCGAAGTACCTGCTGTTCCCGCACATCGCCGGCGCGGGCGAATTGCTGATCTTCTGCTCGGCGATGGGCGGCGCGGGCCTCGCGTTCCTGTGGTTCAACACGCACCCGGCGCAGATGTTCATGGGCGACGTCGGCGCGCTCGCGCTCGGCGGCGCGCTCGGCACGGTCGCGGTGATCGTGCGCCAGGAAATCGTGCTCTTCATCATGGGCGGCATTTTCGTCGCGGAAACGCTGTCGGTGATGTTGCAGGTCACGTGGTTCAAATACACCAAGCGCCGCTACGGCGAAGGGCGGCGCCTCTTCAGGATGGCGCCGCTGCATCACCATTTCGAATTGTCGGGCTGGAAGGAAACGCAGGTGGTCGTGCGTTTCTGGATCATCACGTTGATGTTGTGCCTGTTCGGTTTGTCCACTCTCAAATTGCGTTAAGCAGCGGTATTTAAGGAAGCAGGCGATGTTCGGCGAGAAGTTTCGGGATCGGCAAAAGCCGAGGGTGCTCGTGCTGGGACTGGGTGAATCCGGTCTCGCGATGGCGCGCTGGTGCGCCAGGCACGGTTGTCGGCTGCGGGTGGCCGATACGCGCGAGGTGCCGCCGAACCTGTCCGCGCTCGAAGCGGATGGCGTCGATGCCGATTTCGTCGGCGGTCCGTTTGCGCCGGTGCTGCTCGACGGCGTCGAACTGGTCGCGATCAGCCCGGGGCTGTCGCCGCTCGCCGCCGATCTGCTGCCGCTGATCGCGGCGGCGCGCGAGCAGGGCATTCCGGTGTGGGGCGAGCTCGAACTGTTCTCGCAGGCCTTGCGCACGCTCGGCGAATCGGGCTACGCGCCGAAGGTGATCGCGATTACCGGCACGAACGGCAAGACCACGACGACGAGCCTGACCGGCCTGCTGTGCGAACGCGCGGGCAGGAAGGTCGCGGTGGCCGGCAACATCAGCCCGTCGCTGCTCGACAAGCTCTCCGAAGCGATCGACCAGACCGCGCTGCCCGACGTGTGGGTGCTCGAACTGTCGAGCTTCCAGCTGGAAACCTCGCATACGTTTGCGCCCGATGCGGCGGCCGTGCTCAACATCACGCAGGATCACCTCGACTGGCACGGCGGGCTCGATGCGTACGCGGCGGCGAAGGGTCGCATCTTCGGTACACAGACCGTGCGCGTGCTGAATCGCGACGACGCGCGCGTGATGTCGCTCGCGTCCGCGAGCGGTGAAGCCGAAGTGATCACGTTCGGCGTGGCCGAACCGCAGAACGACGGCGATTATGGTCTGCTGCGCGATAACGGCATGGTGTGGCTCGTCGAGGCGCACGATCGCGACGCGAGCGACGAACCGACACCGAAGCGCCGCCGCAAGAACGAAGCGGCCGCCACGCCGGACATCGCGCTGAAGCGCCTGATGCCCGCCGACGCATTGCGCATCCGCGGCTTGCACAACGCCGCGAACGCGTTGGCCGCGTATGCGCTCGCGCGCGCGATCGGCCTGCCCGGCGCGCCGTTGCTGCATGGCTTGCGCGAATATCGCGGCGAGCCGCATCGGGTGGAACTGATCGCGTCGATCGACGGCATCGACTACGTGGACGACAGCAAGGGCACCAACGTCGGCGCGACGGTCGCCGCGCTCGACGGTCTCGCGCAGCGCATCGTGCTGATCGCCGGCGGCGACGGCAAGGGCCAGGCGTTTGAACCGCTCGCCGCGCCGGTCATGCGCTGGTGTCGCGCGGTGATGCTGATCGGCCGCGACGCGCCGCAGATTCGCGCGGCGCTTGAGCACAGCGGCGTCGCAATGACGGATCACGCGACGCTCGAAGAAGCGACGCGCGCTGCCGCCGCGCTCGCTCAGCCTGGCGACGCGGTGCTGCTCTCGCCCGCCTGCGCGAGCCTGGACATGTTCAGGAGTTACGCACATCGGGCCGAGGTATTCCGCGGCACGGTGGAAGACATCGCGGCCGAACGGGGGACGATGATATGAGCTGGTCGGAACGTTTCGGCTCGCGCGAAGCAGCCGGCAGTAGCGCCGGCCCGGCGCGCGCCGCTGGCCGCACGGGCGGCAGTGGTCTCGCGAGCGCGGTCAACGGCGTGCGTCCGCTGCGCTCGCGCATGCTCGACTACGACCACTCGCTGCTGTGGGTCGTGGTCGCATTGCTCGGGCTCGGCATCGTGATGGTGTATTCGGCGTCGATCGCAATGCCCGACTCGCCGAAGTACGCCTCGTATCACGACTACGCGTTCCTCGTGCGCCAGGTCATCTTCGTCGTGATGGGCGCCGTGGTCGGCGTCGTGTCGTTCCGCATTCCGATTTCGACGTGGGACAAGTACGCGCCGAAGCTCTTCCTGATCTCGCTCGCTGCGCTCGTGATCGTGCTGATTCCGCACATCGGCAAGGGCGTGAACGGCGCGCGCCGCTGGATTCCGCTCGGCATCACGAACATGCAGCCGTCGGAAATCATGAAGCTCGCGGTGACGATCTACGCAGCGAACTACACGGTGCGCAAGCAGGAGTACATGCACAGCTTCGCCAAGGGCTTTCTGCCGATGGCGGTCGCGGTCGGTCTTGTCGGCGCGCTGCTGCTGCTCGAACCGGACATGGGCGCGTTCATGGTGATCGCGGCGATCGCGATGGGCGTGCTGTTCCTCGGCGGCGTGAACGGCAAGCTGTTCGGCGGCCTCGTCGCGACCGCGGTGGGCACCTTCAGTCTGCTCGTGTGGGCGTCGCCGTGGCGTCGCGAGCGGATTTTCGCCTACCTCGATCCGTGGGACGACCGCTACGCGCAGGGCAAGGCCTATCAGCTGACGCACTCGCTGATCGCGTTCGGCCGCGGCGAGTGGTTCGGCGTGGGCCTCGGCGGCAGCGTCGAGAAGCTCAACTATCTGCCGGAAGCGCATACCGACTTCATTCTCGCGGTGATCGGCGAGGAACTCGGTTTCGTCGGCGTGCTGGTCGTGATCCTGATGTTCTACTGGATCGTGCGCCGCTCGTTCGAGATCGGCCGTCAGGCGCTCGCGCTCGACCGCACGTTCGCGGGTCTCGTCGCCAAGGGCATCGGCCTCTGGTTCGGCGCGCAGACCTTCATCAACATGGGCGTGAACCTCGGGCTTCTGCCGACCAAGGGGCTCACGTTGCCGCTCGTCAGTTACGGCGGTTCGGGCATTCTGCTGAACTGCGTCGCTATCGCTGTCCTGATGCGGGTGGATTACGAGAACCGGGTGCTGATGCGCGGGGGCAAAGTATGACGGCTCTGCCACAACGCACGCTGATGGTGATGGCCGGCGGCACCGGGGGACACGTGTTCCCGGGGCTCGCGGTCGCGCACCGGATGCAGGCGTGGGGCTGGAAAGTCGTGTGGCTCGGCAACCCGGCGGGCATGGAAGCGACGCTCGTGCCGAAGCACGGCATTCCGATGGAGTACGTGCGTTTCGGCGGCGTGCGAGGCAAGGGTTTGAAGACCAAGCTGATGCTGCCGGTGAACCTGCTGAGCGCCTGCACGCAGAGCTTCTCCGTGCTGCGTCGCGTGAAGCCCGATGTCGTGCTCGGCATGGGCGGCTACATCACGTTTCCGGCCGGTCTCATGACCGCGCTGAGTGGCCGGCCGCTCGTGCTGCACGAACAGAATTCGATTGCGGGTCTCGCGAACAAGGTGCTCGCGAAGCTCGCGAAACGCGTACTCGTCGCGTTCCCGAATGCGCTGCCGCACGGCGAATGGACCGGCAATCCGATCCGTGAGGAACTTGCGCGCGCGAATGCACCCAAAGCTCGCTACGCGCAACGCAGCGGTCCGCTGAACGTGCTGGTGGTGGGCGGCAGTCTCGGTGCGGCAGCGTTGAACGATGTGGTGCCGCGCGCGGTTGCGCTGCTGGGCGCCAACGAGCGCCCGCGCATCGTGCATCAGGCGGGGGCCAAGCATATCGACGCGCTGCGCGAGAACTACGCGGCAGCCGGCTTGCAGGCGGGTGCCGACGTCTCGCTCGTGCCGTTCATCGACGACATGACGAGCGCCTACGAAGCGGCCGATCTGGTGATCTGCCGCTCGGGCGCGATGACGGTCTCGGAGATTGCGGCGGTCGGCGTCGCCGCGTTCTTCGTGCCGTTCCCATATGCGGTGGACGATCACCAGACCACCAACGCAGCGTTTCTCGCCGACAACGGCGCGGCGCTGGTCGTGCAACAACGCGATCTGTCGGCGCAAAAGCTCGCCGACTGGTTGCGCAGCCAGACACGCGAAAGTCTCGCGGAGATGGCGGAGCGTTCGCGCTCGCTCGCGAAACCGGATGCCACCGAACAGGTCGCGCAGATCTGCGCGACGGTGGCGGGTGCGGGTTCGACGGCGGGCATGAGCCCTGAAGGAAAGCAATGAAACACATCGTCAAACATATTCATTTCGTCGGCATCGGCGGTGTCGGCATGAGCGGCATCGCCGAGGTGCTCGTCAATCTCGGCTATCAGGTGAGCGGCTCGGACCTGTCGGGCAACGCGGTCACCGAACGTCTCGCCGCGCTCGGCGCGCGCATTTCGATCGGCCACGCGGCGGAAAACATCGAGGGGGCGAACGCGGTGGTCGTGTCGACCGCGGTGCGCAGCGACAACCCCGAAGTACTCGAAGCGCGTCATCGCCGCATTCCGATCGTGCCGCGCGCGGTGATGCTCGCGGAGCTGATGCGCCTGAAGCAAGGCATCGCGATTGCCGGCACGCACGGCAAGACCACGACCACCTCGCTCGTCGCGAGCGTGCTCGCGGCGGGCGGGCTCGATCCGACCTTCGTGATCGGCGGGCGGCTGATCAGCGCGGGCGCGAATGCGCGCCTGGGCACCGGCGACTTCATCGTTGCCGAGGCCGACGAATCGGACGCGTCGTTCCTGAACCTGTTCCCGGTGATCGAAGTCATTACGAACATCGACGCCGATCATATGGATACCTATGGTCACGACTTCGCGCGTCTGAAGCAGGCGTTCATCGAATTCACGCACCGTCTGCCGTTCTACGGCATCGCGGTGCTGTGCGTCGACGATCCGAACGTGAAGGAGATTCTGCCGTTCGTGTCGAAGCCGATCATCCGCTACGGCTTCGCGGCCGACGCGCAGGTGCGCGCGGTCAACGTCGAGGCGCGCGAAGGCCGCATGCATTTCACCGCGATGCGCGAAGACGCGGCGCCGCTCGACATCACGTTGAATCTGCCGGGCGAGCACAACGTACAGAACGCGCTGGCCGCGATCGCGATCGCGACTGAACTTGAAGTGAAAGATGCCGATATCCAGCGAGCGCTTGCGGATTTCAACGGCGTCGGCCGGCGCTTCCAGCGCTACGGCGAAGTGCCGGTTATGAGCAACGGTGAGGCCGCCGGCGCCTACACGCTGGTGGACGACTACGGTCATCACCCGGTCGAAATGGCGGCCACGGTGGCAGCGGCGCGCGGCGCGTTTCCGGGCCGGCGTCTCGTGCTGGCATTCCAGCCGCACCGCTTCACGCGCACGCGCGACTGCTTTGAGGATTTCGTGAAGGTGCTGTCGACTGTCGACGCGCTCGTGCTGACCGAGGTCTACGCGGCCGGCGAAGCGCCGATCGTCGCCGCGGACGGCCGCGCGCTCGCGCGCGCGCTGCGCGTCGCGGGCAAGGTCGAGCCGGTGTTCGTCGATACGGTCGATGAAGTGCCGGACGCGCTCTCCACCGTGGTGCGCGACGGCGATGTGGTGATTACGATGGGCGCGGGTTCGATCGGCGGTGTGCCGGGTCGCCTCGCTCAGGAACAGAAGGTGTGAGATGAGCAGCATCAAATCCGATCAACTCGCTAAACAATTCGGCAAGGTGGCCGTGCTGCTCGGCGGTAATTCCGCCGAGCGCGAGGTGTCGCTCAATTCCGGGCGGCTGGTGTTGCAAGGCCTGCGCGACGCGGGCATCGACGCGCATCCGTTCGACCCGGCCGAGCGTCCGCTGTCCGCGTTGAAGGAAGAGGGTTTCGTGCGCGCGTTCAACGCGCTGCATGGCGGTTACGGCGAGAACGGCCAGATTCAGGGTGCGCTCGATTTCTACGGCATCAAGTACACCGGTAGCGGCGTGCTCGGCTCGGCGCTCGGTCTCGACAAGTTCCGCACCAAGCTCGTGTGGCAGCAGCTCGGCATTCCGACGCCGCTGTTCGAAGCGGTGCTGCGCGGCGACGACTACGCAGCGCGCTCCAAAGAGATCGTCGCGAAGCTCGGTCTGCCGCTGTTCGTGAAGCCGGCCAGCGAAGGGTCGAGCGTCGCCGTCATCAAGGTGAAGAGCGCGGACGCGCTGCCGGCCGCGCTGCTCGAAGCCGTCAAGCACGACCGTATCGTGGTGGTCGAGAAGAGCATCGAGGGCGGCGGCGAATACACCGCGTGCATCGCCGGCAATCTGGACCTGCCGGTGATCCGCATCGTGCCGGCCGGCGAGTTCTACGACTACCACGCGAAGTACATCGCCAACGACACGCAGTACCTGATTCCGTGCGGCCTGCCCGCCGACGAGGAAACGCGCCTGAAGCAGCTCGCGCGCCGCGCGTTCGACGTGCTCGGCTGCGCCGACTGGGGCCGCGCCGACTTCATGCTCGACGGCGAGGGCCAGCCGTATTTCCTCGAAGTGAACACGGCGCCCGGCATGACCGATCACTCGCTGCCGCCGAAAGCGGCGCGCGCGGTCGGCATCAGTTATCAGGACCTGGTGGTCGGCGTATTGGCGCTGACATTGAACGACTAATCAAGGCAATCGCAAGCAACACCATGTGGAACAACGTTCGCCAGCTCAATCTCGCCAGCAATGCCTTGCATGCGTTGCTGGTGCTCCTGCTGCTGGCGGCGGGCGGTTACTGGCTGATCCAGCGCCCGAATTTCGCGTTGCGCGAAATCCAGATCGACGGCGACACCGAGCATATCAATTCGCCGACGGTGCGCGCCGGCGTGGTCGGCAAGTTGAAGGGCAACTTCTTCACCGTCGATCTCGATGTCGCGCGGCAGGCCTTCGAGCAGATGCCGTGGGTGCGCCACGCGAGCGTGCGGCGCGTCTGGCCGAATGCACTGGCTGTCACGCTGGAGGAGTACAAGCCGCTTGGGACGTGGGGCAGCGATCAGCTCGTGAGCGTCGACGGCGAGCTGTTCACGGCGAACCAGGGCGAGCTCGACGAGGATCTGCCCGCGTTCGACGGCCCGGACGGTACGGCAAAGGAAGTCGTCGCGCGTTATCACGACTTCCAGAAGTGGTTCGCGCCGCTCAATGCGACGCCCGAGGAAGTAACGCTGTCGCCGCGCTACGCGTGGACGGTGAAGCTCTCGAACGGCACGCAGGTGGAGCTGGGGCGCGAACGCAATCAGGACACGCTCGCCGATCGCAGCAGGCGTCTGACCGCGGCATGGAACGCGGTCACGCAACGTTGGGGAAAGGATATCGAGTATGCGGACTTGCGCTATCCGAACGGTTTCGCGATTCGTGCCGCTGGCATGCGCTTCATCAGCGAACCCGACAAGGGCAAGAAGTAAACGGACATCACACGCAATGAGCACGCTATGAGTAAAGACTATAAGGATCTGCTGGTCGCCCTCGACATCGGGACGTCGAAGGTCGTGGCCATCGTCGCCGAGTTGAAGGGCGAGGGCCACTACGAGGTGATCGGTCTCGGCCAGAGCGAATCGAAGGGGCTCAAGAAAGGCGTGGTGGTGAACATCGAAGCCACCGTGCAGTCGATCCAGCGCGCGCTCGAGGAAGCCGAGCTGATGGCCGACTGCAAGATCACGAACGTGTTCACCGGCATCGCCGGCAGCCATATCCGCAGCTTCAATTCGAGCGGCATGGTCGCGATCAAGGAGAAGGAAGTCACGCAGGCCGACGTCGCGCGCGTGATCGAAACCGCCAAGGCGATCAACATTCCGACCGACCAGCAGGTGCTGCATATCCTCACGCAGGAATTCATCATCGACGGTCAGGAAGACGTGCGCGAGCCGATCGGCATGAGCGGCATCCGCCTCGAAGTGAAGGTGCATATCGTTACCGGCGCCGTGAGCGCGGCGCAGAACATCGTCAAATGCGTGCGCCGCTGCGGCCTCGAAGTGAACGACCTGATCCTGCAGCCGCTCGCGTCGTCGCTCGCGGTGCTGACGGAAGACGAAAAGGAACTGGGCGTGGTGCTCGTCGACATCGGCGGCGGCACGACCGACATCGCGATCTTCAGCGAAGGCGCGATTCGCCACACGGCCGTGATTCCGATCGCCGGCGACCAGATCACGAGCGACATCGCGATGGCGCTGCGCACGCCGACGCCGGACGCCGAAGACATCAAGGTCGACTACGGCATCGCCAAGCAGGCGCTCGCCGATCCGGACGAGATGATCGAAGTGCCGGGTCTCGGCGAGCGCGGTCCGCGCACGCTGTCGCGCCAGGCGCTCGCGGCCGTGGTCGAGCCGCGCGTCGAAGAACTGTTTTCGCTCGTGCAGCAGGTCGTGCGCGAGTCGGGTTACGAAGAACTGCTGAGCTCCGGCGTGGTGCTGACGGGCGGCGCGTCGATGATGATCGGCATGGTCGAGCTCGGCGAGGACATTTTCCTGAAGCCGGTGCGCATCGGCGTGCCGGAATACGCGGGCGGTCTCGCCGACGTGGTGCGCAATCCGCGCTACTCGACGGCGATGGGCCTGCTCGTCGAAGGCCGCTCGCAGCGCATGCGCGGGCGCAAGGTTGCGGTGCAGTCGGGGTCGATGGGGCAGGTGTTCTCGCGCATGAAGGACTGGTTCCTCGGCAACTTCTGATTACAGGTTTCGAGAAATTCGCGCTGGTGCCGGCGGCTGGCGCGCGACAGGGGGTTGCCCGATCTCCTGCCGGATAACGCCGAGTGGCGGTACTTTTTTATCTTGACGGAGGCAACATGGAATTCCAGATGCTGGAAACCGAAACGAACGGCACCATCATCAAGGTCGTCGGAGTCGGTGGCGCTGGCGGCAATGCCGTTCAGCACATGATCAACAAAGGCGTGCAAGGCGTCGACTTCATCGTGATGAACACGGACGCGCAGGCACTGTCGCGTTCGCGTGCCACCGCGGTGATCCAGCTCGGCAACACGGGTCTGGGCGCGGGCGCGAAGCCGGAAATGGGTCGCGCCGCCGCTGAAGAAGCCCGCGAGCGCATCGCCGACGCACTGCGCGGCGCGCACATGGTGTTCATCACCGCCGGCATGGGCGGCGGCACCGGCACGGGCGCGGCACCGGTCGTGGCGCAGATCGCGAAGGAGATGGGCATTCTGACCGTCGGTGTGGTCAGCAAGCCGTTCGAATTCGAAGGCGGCAAGCGCATGCGCGTCGCGGAAGCCGGTTCGCAGCAACTGGAGGATCACGTCGACTCGCTGATCGTCGTGCTGAACGACAAGCTGTTCGAGGTGATGGGCGATGACGCCGAGATGGACAAGTGCTTCCAGTGCGCTGACGACGTTCTGAACAACGCGGTGGCGGGCATTGCGGAAATCATCAACGTCGACGGTCTCGTGAACGTCGACTTCGAAGACGTGAAGACCGTGATGGGCGAGCAGGGCAAGGCGATGATGGGCACGGCGACGGTTGCCGGCGTCGATCGCGCGCGCCTCGCGGCCGAGCAGGCCGTCGCGAGCCCGCTGCTGGAAGGCGTCGATCTGTCGGGCGCGCGCGGCGTGCTGGTCAACATCACGTCGAGCCGTTCGCTGCGTCTGTCGGAAACGCGCGAAGTGATGAACACGATCAAGAGCTATGCCGCGGAAGATGCCACGGTGATCTTCGGCGCGGTGTACGACGATGCGATGGGCGACGCGCTGCGCGTGACGGTCGTCGCAACGGGCCTCGGCCGCGCGGCGAAGAAGCAGCAATCGGCACCGATGACGCTGCTGCGCACCGGCACCGACAACCAGCCGGTCGGCGCGATGCAGCATGCTGCCTACGCACCGGCGGCGGGTCACGCGAGCACGGCCGACTACGGCGCGCTGGATACGCCGGCAGTGTGGCGCACCTCGCGCGACACCGCGGCCTCGCACGTGCAGGCGCTGCAGGAAAAGGGCGTCGACACGTACGACATTCCGGCGTTCCTGCGCAAGCAGGCGGACTGAGCGCGCGGGCAGGCTTTCGTTGCCGCGCTGCGGGTTGTATTGCGGTGCAGCGCTGGCGGACGAATGCACGAGCGTGGCGGGTGAACGGCAAAGAGGTCGCGTATCGTCTGATTCGCGGCAGGGGCGACTGCCCTCTGCGGATTCGCGAAACGGACAGGGCGACTGCCGCCGGGCGGCGCAGCCTGTAGTTGTGTAGTTGGGCTGACGCTGGATTTCACTGCGACACGACGACGTGCGAGCGTGCTTCGCATCGATGCAAAGGACTGAGCATGATCAAGGCAGGTGACAAGCTACCCGACGCGACGCTCTTCGAGTTTGTCGAAGACGAGCGGGCGGGCTGCACGATCGGACCGAACAGTTTCGACGTGCGCGGGCAGACGGCGGGCAAGCGCGTGGTGATCTTCGGATTGCCCGGCGCGTTCACGCCGACCTGTTCGGCCAAACATGTACCGGGTTATGTCGAGCACGCCGAGCAGTTGCGCGCTGCCGGCATCGACGAGATCTGGTGCGTGTCCGTCAACGACGCGTTCGTGATGGGCGCGTGGGGACGCGATCAGCACACCTCGGGCAAGGTGCGCATGATGGCGGACGGCAGTGCGGCTTTCACGCGGGCGCTCGGTCTGGAGCAGGATCTGTCGGCGCGTGGCATGGGAATCCGTTCCCTGCGCTACGCGATGGTGGTCGACGACGGCGTGGTCAAGACGCTGAACGTCGAAGCTGCCGGCAAATTCGAAGTCAGCGATGCGGCGAGTATTCTCGCTACGTTGAGCTAGTTGCTGGCGTCACACCTTCGCTGCGGGCCTGCGCGCTGATGTCGCGTGAGGTTTCGGCCACGGTGATTGCGACGCTTTTGTGACAGGCCGTTACGCGGGCCGATGACCGGAAACGCCTCCGTTCCGGGGCATCGGCCCGTCCCGCTTCCCCTCGCGGTGCCTAAGGGGTAATGCAGCGAAACAGATTGATACGTTCCCTGCAAAGACGCTTGTCTGGGGATTGGAGTATACTTCGCGCTATGAAATAAAAAGTCCCGATTGGGATTTTCAATCGAGTAGAAGATCACCATGTTGAAGCAGCGCACAATCAAATCGATCGTCAAGACTGTCGGCATCGGCCTGCACTCCGGCCGCAAAGTCGACCTGACGCTCCGTCCGGCGGCGCCGGACACTGGCATCGTGTTTTCGCGCGTGGATTTGCCCACGCCGGTGGACATTCCTGCGTCGGCGATGGCGATTGGCGATACGCGTCTCGCCTCCGTGTTGCAGAAAGACGGCGCGCGCGTGTCGACGGTCGAGCATCTGATGTCCGCCTGCGCCGGTCTCGGCATCGACAACCTTTACGTCGACGTCACCGCCGAGGAAATCCCGATCATGGACGGCAGCGCGGGTTCGTTCGTGTTCCTGATCCAGTCGGCCGGTATCGAAGAGCAGAACGCGGCGAAGAAATTCATCAAGGTCACGAAGCCGGTCGAAATTCGCGACGGCGACAAGTTCGCGCGTCTCGACCCGTACTTCGGCTTCAAGCTCAAGTTCACGATCGACTTCCGCCATCCGGCCGTGGACAAAACCGGCCAGGCGCTCGAAGTCGATTTCGCCAACACGTCGTATGTGCGCGAAATCGCGCGTGCCCGCACGTTCGGCTTCGCGCATGAAGTGGAAATGATGCGCGAACTGGGCCTCGCTCGCGGCGGCAGCATGGACAACGCGATCGTGCTCGACGAGTACCGCATCCTGAACAACGACGGCCTGCGTTACGACGACGAGTTCGTCAAGCACAAGATGCTCGACGCGATCGGCGACCTGTATGTGGTCGGCCATCCGCTGCTGGCGTCGTACACCGCGTACAAGTCGGGCCACGGCCTGAACAACGCGCTGCTGCGCGAACTGCTCGCGCACGAAGACGCGTACGAAGTCGTCACCTTTGAAGACACGCAGAAAGCGCCGCGCGGCTTCGCGTACGAAACGCAAACGGCTTTCGCCTGACGCCCGAGTTGTAGCGCACAGGCAAGCCAGATGGAACAACGGCCCTTCGGGGCCGTTTTTTTTCGTCTATTGCTTAGCGATTGCGTTATTCAGCGATTGCGCCGATGCCGGGCCGCCATGCGCGCGAGCGCTTCCTGCAGGGGAGAAGGCGCGAGCGATTCGCTGAGCGCTTGCAGCGCGTCGGCGCCGGCCGGCGTCATGCACGCCTGTTTGACGGGCGGCGGCTCCTTGAGCGGCTGCGGCCGCACGCGAATCTTCAGCGCATGGACCGGCCAGCCGCGCTGCTGCAAATCCGCCAACAGCCGCGGCTCCAGGTGCCTCAGCCGTGCCGCGAGGGCGTTGTGCGCGGCAAAGAGGGCTAGGACACCTTCCTTGATGAAGCCCGGCTCGATGCTGCTCGCCAGATAATCGGGCAGCAACTCGCGCAGATCCTTCTCGAGCGCGGCAATCTGCTCGACGCCCGCGCGCAGCGCGGCGAACGCGTCCGTGCGGCCCAGCACCTCGGAAAGCGGCTGGGGACGGCGCAGATCGAATTGCTTCGGCGGCCTTGAAAAGGACGAAAAACGGCTCATGTTTGGGATTAACGACGTGGGCGCGCACCTTGCACGCCCATGCCGCGATTGTACCGCGCGGGCAGCTTGCGAACCCCGCTTGCGACGCGTCGCCGGAGTTTGCCGGACGGCCCCCGGGGCACCCCCCGAACGCCCGCGCCGTCGCACCTCTGACACAAGCGCTGCCAAAGGCGCGTGCTAGAATGCCCGATTCGAATTCACTCTTGGACTAAGCGGCCAAAGCCTTTCCGACTCTAGGCTCGCGCGTGCCCGAACCGCACACCGCGAGCCAGCCGAAGCCGCGACGCAGACACCGATCCGATGACCACCGGTTTTCTACAGAAGATTTTTGGCAGCCGTAATCAGCGGCTAGTCAAGCAATATCAAAAGACCGTCGCGGCGATCAATGCGCTCGAACCGCAGATCGAGCAATTGACGGACGATCAGCTGCGCGCCAAAACGGGTGAATTCCGCCAACGCGTCGCGAGCGGCGAATCTCTCGACAAGATCCTGCCCGAGGCGTTCGCGGTTTGCCGCGAGGCCAGCAAGCGCGTGCTGAAAATGCGCCACTTCGACGTGCAGTTGATCGGCGGCATGGCGCTGCACTACGGCAAGATCGGCGAAATGCGCACCGGCGAAGGCAAGACGCTCGTCGCGACGCTGCCGGTGTACCTGAATGCGCTGTCGGGGCGCGGCGTGCACGTGGTCACGGTCAACGACTACCTCGCGCAGCGCGACGCCGAATGGATGGCGCGGCTCTACAACTTCCTCGGTCTGTCGGTCGGCATCAACCTGTCGCAGATGGACCACGAGTCCAAGCAGAAAGCCTACGCCTCGGACATCACCTACGGCACCAACAACGAATTCGGCTTCGACTACCTGCGCGACAACATGGTCTACGAGACCGACGCGCGCGTGCAGCGCGGCCTGAATTTCGCGGTCGTCGACGAAGTGGACTCGATCCTGATCGACGAAGCGCGTACGCCGCTCATCATCTCCGGCCAGGCCGAAGATCACACCGAACTCTACGTGCGCATGAACGCGCTGCCGCCGCTGCTCGAACGCCAGATCGGCGAAGAGAAGGCGGACGGCACCGGCGTCGAGAAGCCGGGCGACTACACGCTCGACGAAAAGGGCCGTCAGGTGTTCCTGACCGAATCTGGCCACGAAAAAGCCGAGCGCCTGCTCGCCGAGTGGGGCCTGATCGGCGAGGGCGAAAGCCTCTACGCGCCGCAGAACATCACGCTGATGCACCACGTGTACGCGGCGCTGCGCGCGCACACGCTGTTCTTCAAGGACCAGCACTACGTCGTGCAGAACGGCGAAGTCATCATCGTCGACGAATTCACCGGCCGTCTGATGGCCGGCCGCCGCTGGTCGGACGGTCTGCACCAGGCGGTCGAGGCGAAGGAGCACGTGAAGATCCAGAGCGAGAACCAGACGCTCGCTTCGATCACGTTCCAGAACTACTTCCGCATGTACGCGAAGCTGGCCGGCATGACCGGCACGGCCGACACCGAAGCGTACGAATTCAACGAGATCTACGGTCTCGAAACGGTCGTGATCCCGACCAACCGTCCGCCCAAGCGGATCGACAAGCAGGATCAGATCTACAAGACCGCGAAGGAACGCTACGACGCGGTGATCCGCGACATTCGCGAGTGCTACGAGCGCGGTCAGCCGGTGCTGGTCGGCACGACGTCGATCGAGAACTCGGAACTGCTGTCGCATCTGCTCAAGCAGGCCGGTTTGCCGCGCGAAGTGCTGAACGCGAAGCAGCACGCGCGCGAAGCGGCGATCGTCGCCGAAGCGGGCCGGCCGCAGCGCATCACGATCGCCACCAACATGGCCGGCCGCGGCACCGACATCGTGCTCGGCGGCAACGCGGAGAAACAGGCGTCGTTCATCGAGCAGGACGAAACACTTTCTGACGATGAAAAGCAGCGCCGCATCCAGAAGCTGCACGACGAATGGCAGACGCTGCACGATCAGGTGAAGGCCGCGGGCGGTCTGCACATCATCGGCACCGAGCGTCACGAGTCGCGCCGGATCGACAACCAGCTGCGCGGCCGTGCCGGCCGTCAGGGCGACCCGGGTTCGTCGCGCTTCTATCTGTCGCTCGAAGACCCGCTGCTGCGCATTTTCGCGGGCGACCGCGTACGCGCGATCATGGACCGCCTGAAGATGCCGGAAGGCGAGGCGATCGAAGCGGGCATCGTGTCGCGCTCGATCGAATCGGCGCAGCGCAAGGTCGAGGCGCGCAACTTCGATATTCGTAAGCAATTGCTCGAATACGACGATGTCTCGAACGATCAGCGCAAGGTGATCTATCAGCAGCGCAACGAATTGCTCGAAGCGAACGACATTACCGAGACGATCGGCGCGATGCGTCACGGCGTGATCGCCGACATCGTGCATCAGTTCGTACCGGCGGGCAGCATCGAAGAGCAGTGGGACGTGCCCGAACTCGAGGAAGTGCTGCGCAACGAATGGCAGCTCGATCTCGCGATTCAGGAAATGATCAACGAGTCGAACTCGATCAACGCGGACGAAATTCTCGAAGCGGTCGAGGCCGCCGCCGACGAAGCGTACGAGTCGAAGGTCCAGCTCGTGGGCCGCGAATCGTTCAGCGCGTTCGAGCGCTCGATCATGCTGCAGACGCTCGATCGTGCGTGGCGCGAACACCTGGCGGCGCTCGACCATCTGCGCCAGGGCATCCATCTGCGTGGCTATGCGCAGAAGAATCCGAAGCAGGAATACAAGCGCGAGGCGTTCGAACTGTTCGCCGCGATGCTCGACGCGGTGAAGCTCGAAGTCACGCGCATCGTGATGAACGTGCAGATCCAGTCGCCGGAGCAGCTCGAGGCGGCTGCGGAGCAGATGGAAGAGCAGGGCGGTCATCTCGAGAACGTCGAGTTCCGTCATGCCGAATTCGCGGAAGCCGGCGCCGCCGCGCCCGTCGCAGCCGAAGCGGCCACCGCCGCGATGATCGGCGACGCGATGAGCCACGGCCACGGTCACGGCGTGGCCCCGCAAGCGGTGCATGTGAATACCGACAACGTGCCGAAGGTCGGACGTAACGACCCGTGCCCGTGCGGCAGCGGCAAGAAGTACAAGCAGTGTCACGGCAAGATCGCGTAACGCCGGTGCGGCGCGCTTCTGGGCGCGCCGCGTTGTTTCGGTGTCGTCGTTAGCGCGGCTTTGCCGTTGATTTCGCCGGTGGCCCGGCAGCACGCCCGGGTCACCCGTTCCGTTTCCCCAATGCCGGCACCCGCCGGCATTTTCTTCGACAGGTCGCGACCATGGCTGTCAACTTTCCCTCGATCGATCCCGCTCAGCTCCATCCCGTTGCCGGCGTCACGCTCGGCTGGGCAGAGGCGAATATCCGCAAGCCGAACCGCAAGGACGTGCTCGTCATTTCCGTCGACGAAGGTGCGACGGTCGGCGGCGCGTTTACGCAGAACCGCTTCTGCGCGGCGCCCGTCACCGTGTGCCGCGAGAACCTGCAGCGCGTGCGCGCGGGCGGCAAGCCGATTCGCGCGCTGGTCATCAACACCGGCAACGCGAACGCGGGCACCGGCGAGCCGGGCCTCGCGGCGACGCGCGAAACCTGCGCGGAACTCGCGCGTCTCGCCGACATCGCGCCCGAGCAGGTGCTGCCGTTCTCGACGGGGGTGATTCTCGAACCGCTGCCGGTCGACCGTCTGAAGGCCGGTTTGCCGGCCGCGCTCGCGAACCGCAAGGAAGCGAACTGGTACGACGCGGCGCAGGCGATCATGACGACCGACACGCTGCCGAAGGCGACCTCGCGCCGGGTCACGATCGACGGCCACACGGTCACGCTGACCGGCATCAGCAAGGGCGCCGGCATGATCAAGCCGAACATGGCGACCATGCTCGGCTTTCTCGCGTTCGACGCGGCCGTCGCGCAGCCGGTGCTCGACGAACTCGTCAGGCACGTCGCGGACCGCTCGTTCAACTGCATCACGATCGATGGCGATACGTCGACCAACGATTCGTTCATCCTGATCGCGTCGGGCAAATCGAGCCTGCCCGCGATCACGTCCACCGATTCGCCCGCTTATGCAGCGCTGCGCGACGCGGTGACGGAAGTCGCCCAGACGCTCGCGCAGCTGATCGTGCGCGACGGCGAAGGCGCGACCAAATTCATGACCGTGCATGTCGAAGGCGGCTCGAGCGTCGAGGAGTGCCGCAAGATCGCCTACGCGATCGGCCACTCGCCGCTCGTGAAGACGGCCTTCTATGCCTCGGACCCGAACCTCGGCCGCATTCTCGCGGCCATCGGCTATGCCGGCGTGGACGATCTCGACGTCGGCAAGATCGATCTGTATCTCGACGACGTGCTGGTCGCCACCGCCGGCGGCCGCAACCCGGCCTACCGCGAAGAAGACGGCCAGCGCGTCATGAAAAAGAGCGAAATCGGCATTCGCGTCGTGCTCGGACGCGGCAATGCGCAAGCCACGATCTGGACCTGCGATCTGTCGCACGACTACGTGAGCATCAACGCCGACTACCGCTCGTAATCAGGCTCAATGCGCGGCCGCTGGCCGCCTACTTAACATGGACAAACTCGAACAGTTTCTGACCCGGGCCGAAGCCGTGCTCGGTCGCCTGGAAGCCATGCTTCCCCCCGCCGCGCCGGAAATCGACTGGTCGGCCGCCGTCGCGTTCCGCTGGCGCAAGCGCCAGGGGCGCGGCTACCTGCAACCGGTGCCCGCGATTTCGTCGATCACGCTCGACGACCTGCAGAACATCGATCGCCAGAAAGGGCTGATCGAACAGAACACGCGCCAGTTCGTGCGCCAGCAGCCGGCCAACAACGTGCTGCTGACGGGCGCGCGCGGCACCGGCAAGTCGTCGCTGATCAAGGCCTGCCTGAACGCGTACGCAAAAGACGGGCTGCGTTTGATCGAAGTGGACAAGGACGATCTGCACGATCTCGGCGACATCGTCGATCTGATCGCGAAGCGCCCGGAGCGCTTCATCGTGTTCTGCGACGACCTGTCGTTCGAAGAGGGCGAATCGGGCTACAAGGCGCTGAAGGTTGCGCTCGACGGCTCGGTCGCCGCACAGTCGGACAACGTGCTGATCTACGCGACCTCGAACCGCCGCCATCTGCTGCCCGAGTACATGAGCGACAACGAGACGTACAAGCACACGTCGGATGGCGAGATTCATCCGGGCGAACTGGTCGAAGAGAAGATTTCGCTGTCCGAGCGTTTCGGGCTGTGGGTCAGCTTCTATCCGTTCAAGCAGGACGACTATCTGACGATCATCGCGCACTGGCTGCGGCATTTCGGTTGCGACGACGCCGAAATCGAGGCGGCGCGCGGCGATGCGCTCGTGTGGGCACTCGAACGCGGATCGCGCTCGGGACGTGTCGCGTGGCAGTTCGCGCGCGACTGGTCCGGCCGTAAGACGCCGGCATGAGCGAGGCAAGCGGCAACACGGGCAAGAACGGCGCCGCCCGCCCGGTCACCGAAGTCGCGGTCGGCGTGCTGGTGCAGCCAGACGGGCGCTATCTGCTCGCGCAGCGTCCGGCGGGCAAGCCGTACGAGGGCTACTGGGAGTTTCCGGGCGGCAAGCTCGAACCGGGCGAATCGGTCGAGGCCGCGCTCGCGCGCGAACTGCACGAGGAGCTTGGGATCGAGGTCGAGGCGAGCCATCTGTGGCATACGCTCGAACACGATTATCCGCATGCCTATGTGCGGCTGTTCTTCTGCAAGGTGACGCAGTGGTCGGGCGAGCCGCATGGGCGCGAAGGCCAGGCGTTCGTGTGGCAGAGCTTGCCTGCCGAGGTCTCGCCGCTGCTGCCGGCGACCATTCCGGTGCTGGAGTGGCTGGCGGCCGAGAAGACGTAGTCGGCGGGTAGCACGTGTAGCAGATGAAACCACGCGGTGACGGGGGTTGTGCGAACAGCGCCGGGCCGCGTGGTTTTTTATCGTCTGTTTATCGCCTTTTATTGCCGGTCTTTCGATGGCCTTTTTTTAGTCTCGCGACCGGACTCAATGCGGGTTGTAATCGTCACGAGACGTTTCATCGGATGACGAGGCTTCCTGGTCGTTGCCGCCGATCTTGTATTTCTCGGCGGCCCATGCGCCGAGATCGATCTGCTTGCAGCGTTCGGAACAAAAAGGACGGAAGCGGTTTTCAGGGGTCCAGCGGACATCTTTGCCGCAAGTAGGACATTTGACGACGGTAGGCATACGGTCGGACAGTCAATCGCAAACGGAACAAGTAACGAATATAAGGCTATTTTGCGCCGTTTCAAAGGCGCGTTCCCTGAATCCGGATTGGGCTGTTTGGGTCTGTTAAGGACGGCGACGAGCGCTTACAGGCTGCAAAGCGTGAGCTGGAACGGTACGTCGACGTCGACCGCGCGCGGCCGCAGATCGCCGTCCTGCACCGTGAAGCGCACCCACAGCATGTACTTGTTGGCGCTCGCTTCGGGAATCACGCGCAATTCAGGTGCCACGCGCACCTGCATCAATTGATACGAGCGGCCCGACAGCATCTGCTGATAGCTGCCCTGCATCGCCATCACCTTCGACGCCTGGCCCGATTCGCGCGCGAGCCGCAGCACGATGGTGGCCGCGTCGCGCAGCGGCAGCAGCGGCGTGACCCATTTGGCGATGTCCTGGCGACGCTGATCGGGATGCAGCTGTTGCCACGCATAGTAGGACGGCAGATCGAATTTGCAGGTACCGCCAGGAATGATGGCGCGGCTGCGAATGCTCGCGAGCCATTCGTTGTCTGCAAGATGCTGGCCGGTTTTGCCCTGCATCTGCGCGAGCCCTGCGAGCGTTTGCTCGATTTCGCCGAGCACCGCTTCCAGCGCGTTCTGTTCGATGCCGGGATTGCCGCGAAACGGCGCGAGCGTTTGCCGTTGCCGCTCGAGCTCCTTCATCAGATCGGACTTCAGATCTGCGCGACCCGCGACTTCGGAGATTTCGAACAACGTTGTCAGTGCGACGTGATGTTCCCTAGCGTCTTCCTGAGTCAGAAAGAACGTGAAGCGCTCGAACAGATCTTCGAGGCGCAACAGCGTTCTGATTCGCTCGTTGAAGGGGTACTCGTAAAGGATCAAGCGGGCTCGCCTCGGGCGTGGTCGGTGACAGGAATGCAAAACATTCTAATGCCGTGGGACTACCCAAGCAATCACGCACTTTTTCAGCGCGCTTTCGCAACTTTTTTCGTGACTTCACGATGGTTCAGAGCGTTTCGGCTGCTGGGGGCGCGCAAAGTTCAATGCGCGGGTGGCGGTTCGTGTGGGAACCTGGGCTGATGGTGCCTCGTGCCGCGGTTGAGTCATGCCGGTGGCGGGTTTTTGCCTCGGGCGTGCTCGTGCATGAGGCGTGCCGCGGACACGCTTGTGTCATGTTGCGCTCGCGTTGCGCTTCGAGATTCGCGTGGCGCTTCATCGGGACGCATGCATGCGATCGATCCGCGTACGGATCGATCGCGGCCAGGTGCGGCACACGCCTATGCAACGCATGTGTGCGATCCGGGTGCGTCACGTATCGCGGTATTGCGCGTGTGCGCAGGTCAGCGCACGCGGCGGCTTCGGTTTGGCCGGCCCTCTCGCTCGTTCACCCGTTACTCACCCATTCGCGAGCAACAGGTACGCGCGATGCCGTACATCCACCTGAGCTTCGAGCGCTTCGAGCGGCGCATTGTCGTTGTCGATGACGTCGTCGGCGGCGGCTAAGCGCGCTTCGCGCGTGGCCTGGCGCGCGATGATCGCGAGGATCTGTTCGCGGCTGAAGCCGTTGCGCTTCATCACGCGCGCGATCTGCGTCTCGACGCTGCAATCGACGGTCAGCACCCGATTCGCCCGGTTCTTCCACGTACCGGATTCGACCAGCAACGGCACCACGACGATCACGTACGGCCCTTGCGCCTCGCGTTGCTCGCGCTCGGTTTCCGCGCGAATCAGCGGATGCGTGATGCTTTCGAGACGCTTGCGCGCCGCTTCGTCGCTGAACACGAGCGAGCGCATGCGCGCGCGATCGAGCGAGCCGTCCGGCTCGACGAACTCCGTGCCGAATTCGGCGGCAATGAGCGGCATCGCGACGCCATGCGGCGCGGTGATGCGATGCGCGATCACGTCGGTGTCGACGAGCGGCACGCCGCGCGCGGCAAACAGATTAGCCACCGTCGATTTGCCGCTGCCAATGCCGCCAGTCAGTCCCACAACGAACATGCTTCAGCCTCCCAGAGCCAGATAGAGCGGCGTGCCGACAAATAGCGTGAGCGCACCGCCCGCGGCGAGAAACGGCCCAAACGGCAGCGGCTCCTCGAAGCGCATGCGGCCGCGCCACGTGGCCGCGAGTCCGACCACCGCACCGGCGATCGCCGCGATCAGCACGATTTGCGGCAGGGCAGCCCAGCCGAGCCAGGCGCCGAGGGCGGCTAGCAGCTTGAAATCGCCGTAGCCCATGCCTTCGACGCCACGTACGAGACGGAACACCCAATGCACGGCCCATAGCGCGAGATACCCGAAGATCGCGCCGAGCACCGCGTCGTGCAGGTTCGTGAACATACCGTTGAAATTGACGATGATGCCGGCCCACAGCAGCGGCAGCGTCATCGAGTCGGGCAACAGGTGCGTGTCGATGTCGATCGCGCTCATCGCCAGCAGCGTCGCGCACAGGCCGAACGCGGCGAGCGCCATCATGGTCGGGCCGAACACCGCGAGCACGCTCGCGGCGCAGGCGGCGCTCGCAATTTCGAGCAGTGGATAGCGCAGGCTCACATGCGTGCCGCACGCGGAGCAACGCCCGCGCAACATGAGATAGCTCAGGACCGGCAGGTTTTCCCACGCGCTCAGAACGTGACCGCAATGCGGGCATGCGCTGCGCGGCACCCACAGGTTATAGCGCGCGGGCAGGCCGTCGTCGGCTTGCGGCGTCTCGGTGGCCTCGTTGATTTCCTCGCGCCAGGCGCGTTCGAGCATGATGGGCAGCCGATGCACGACCACGTTCAGAAAGCTGCCGATCACGAGGCCGAACACGATCGCGAACGCGATCTGCACGCCCGCGGGCAGACTGGCGATCGCGAGCCCGACATCGCTCGCGAAGCGGCCTGGCAGTAAGCCCGCGAGCAGGCTGGAAGAGGTTTCTTGCACGAGCGGAAGAGGAGCCTGCATGGAGTTTGGAATGGATTCGGCTGCGATGCTACACCACGTTGCCGAGTTGAATAATGGGAAGATACATCGCAATCACGAGGCCCCCGACCAGCGCGCCGAGCACGACGATCACGAGCGGTTCGCACAGGCTCGACAGCGTGCCGATCTTTTCGTCCACCTGGCGATCGGCGAGCGAGGCGACGTCGAGCAGCATCGTGTCGAGCGCCCCCGATTCCTCGGCGACCGCAACGGGCTGCACGACCTCGGACGGGAAGCATTGCGCGGCGCGCATCGCCGCGGCGAGCCGTTCGCCGCGCCGCAATCTCACCGCGATGCCCGCCGTGGCGCGATCGAAAAAGGCATTGCCGGTTGCGTGCGTGAGCGAGTCGAAGGCATCGGCGAGCGGTGTGCCGGCGGACAGCAGCGTGCCGAGCGCGCGGCTCCAGCGCGCCGCGCACAGCGTGCGCAGCAGCGGGCCGGCTACCGGCAGATTGAGCGAGGCGCGCGCAAAACGGATGCGGGCGCTGGCCGACCGCCGCAACACGAACGTCATGGCCGAGCTCAGCGCGGCCAGCAGCGCAAACGCCGGCACGCTCCAGCGCGCCGCGCCGGCTGACAGCGCTAGCACGAACTGTGTCGGCGCGGGCAACTGGGCACCGAAACCGTCGAAAATCTGCTTGAAGGTCGGCACGACCCACACCAGCAACGCAGCCGTAATCGCCATGGCGAGCAGCAGGATCGCGACCGGGTAGGTCAGCGCCGCGCGTACTTTCGCGCGTTGCGCGGCGGCGCGTTCGCGGTCGTCGGCGAGACGGGCGAGCACCGTGGCGAGTGCGCCCGCGGCTTCGCCGACTTCGACGAGCTGGCAGTACAGCGCGTTGAACTGCGCGGGGTGCCGCTGCAATGCCGCCGAAAAGCGCAGGCCGGCGGTGATGTCGCGCGCGACGGCGGCGATGATGCGCGGCATGCCTTGCCGGCGCGACGCGGGGGCTTGCGCGAGCAGTTCGAGCGCGGGTGCGAGTGGCAGACCGGCGCGCAACAGGCTCGCGAGTTGCCGCGTGAACAGCGTGACGTCGGCGGCGCGGGTTTGGGGGCGTGGCGCCGGCCCTTGCATCGCGAGTTCCACGATGAACAGGTTGTCGCGTTTGAGCATGGCCCGTGCGGCGCTCGCGTCCGGCGCGATCAGCGAGCCGCTTTGACGCGCGCCGTCGGCGTCGAGGCCGTGCCATTTGAAGCGCTGGTCGGCAGCGGGGCGAAGGAGCGGAACGGTGCTCATGCGACTTCGGTGGCGGCGAGCGCTTCGGCGAGACTCGTGGTGCCGTCGCGTACGCGCGCGAGCGCGGCGTCGCGCAACGTCGCGACCTGTTCGGTCTGCGCGAGCCGGGCCAGCTCGTGGACGCCCGCGCTGGCGACGATCAGTTCGCGCATAGCGTCGGAGACCGGCATCACCTGGTGAATGCCGACGCGTCCCCGGTAGCCGATGCCGTGGCAGGCCGCGCAGCCGACTGCCGCATAAGGCTGCCAGCCATCGAGCCGGTGGGCGGCGAACCCGGCTGCCTCGAGCGCCGCCGCCGAATGCGGCGCTGGCTTGCGGCACGCGGCGCACAGGCGCCGCACGAGCCGTTGCGCCGTCACCATCCGCAGCGCGGCCGCGAGGTTGTAGGGCTCGACACCGATGTCGATGAGCCGCGCGATCGCCGCGGGGGCATCGTTCGTATGCAAGGTGGACAGCACGAGGTGGCCGGTTTGCGCGGCCTTGACCGCGACGTCGGCGGTCTCGTTGTCGCGGATTTCGCCGACCATGATGACGTCCGGGTCCTGACGCAGAAACGCGCGCAGTGCGACTGCGAAAGTCAGCCCGGCTTTCTCGCGCACACTGACCTGATTGATGCCGGCGAGCTGGATCTCCGCCGGGTCCTCGACCGAGCAGAGATTGCGCGCCTCGCCGTTCAGCAGATTCAGAAAGCAGTACAGCGACAGGGTTTTGCCGCTGCCGGTCGGTCCGGTGACGAGCACAAGACCGTGCGGCGCGCGAATCGCAGCGTCGACGGTTTGACGCTGTTGCGGATCGAGGCCGAGCGAATCGAGCGAAAGATCGGCGGGCAGTGCGTCGAGCCGGCGCAGCACGAGCTTTTCGCCGAACAGAGTGGGCAGCGAGTTGACGCGATAGTCCTCGATGCGCTGCGGCGTGCTGGCGATGCGCAGGCGACCGTCCTGCGGCACGCGCCGTTCGGCGATGTCGAGCCGCGCGAGTACTTTCACGCGCGTGACGAATGCATCGCGCAGATGAGCGGGCGGCCGCGGGATTTCATGCAGCACGCCGTCGATCCGCAAGCGTATGCGCCAGCCGTGCTCGGCCGGCTCGATGTGAATATCCGACGCATTGCGCCGCGTCGCTTCCCGCAGCGTGTCGGTCAGGAGACGCACGGCCGGGGCGTTGTCGGGATCGGCGAGACTGGCTGCGCCAGTTTCGCCGTTAAAGGGCAGGGCGCGCGGCGTGGCCGTCGCGGCTGCAAAGGAGTTGGACATGAGAGACCGGCGATGAGCCGCCTGTAGAACGTGACGGCTTCATCTTCCGGCAGTGAGGGCGGCAGCGCCATTCAGCCATTCGGCTAATGGCGCGCTGAACTGCCGTGTGCGATGCTGATCGCGAATCGGCGATTGCCAGCCAGGGCGTTAGTTGGGGCGCGCTTTGGCGGCTTTGCGCGACGGCGGTTTGAACAGCTTGACGGTGCGAATCGCCTGATCGTCGCTGCGCATGACTTCGAGCTTGATCTCGCCGATCTGCACGCAGACGTCGCCATCGGGAATGTCTTCGAGAATTTCGAGAATCAGGCCGTTGAGCGTTTTCGGGCCGTCGGTGGGCAGCGTGAGGTGCAGCCAGCGGTTCAGTTCGCGCAGCGGCATGCTGCCCGCGACGATGCATTCGCCATCCTCGTTCCAGCCGCCGCGCGAACTGGCGCCGCGCGGAATCGAGGTGGTGAATTCGCCGATCAGCTCCTCGATGATGTCTTCTGGCGTGACGAGCCCTTGCAGTTCGCCGTATTCGTCGACGACGAGCGCGGTGCGCTGGCGGCTCTCCTGGAAATATTGGAGCTGCTGGAACACCGGCGTGCCGCTCGGCACGAAATACGGCTCGGTCAGCAGTTCGCGCAGGGTGTCGCGCCCGAGTTCCTGGTTGTGCAGGGCCGCGAGCGTTTTGCGTACGTGCAGCACGCCGAGCACACGGTCGATGTCGCCCTGGTAGACGATCAGCTTGTTGTGATAGCAGGTTTCGAGTTGATGCAGGATCTGCTCGAACGGCGCGTCGAAGTCGAGCGCCTCGATGCGGCGGCGCGGGATCATTACGTCGTCCACGGAGATGTTTTCGAGGTCGAACAGATTCAGCAGGATGCTGCGGTGCTTGGTCGGCATGAAGCTGCCGGACTCGAGCACGATGGTGCGCAATTCTTCGGTGGAGAGCCGCTGGTCACGCGCGCTTTTCGTGTTGATGTGCAGCACGCGCAGGATGCCGTTCGCGAACAGGTTGACGAACCAGATGAGCGGTTTCGCGGCGCGCATCAGCGGCGCGATGAGCAGGCTCGCGGGTAGCGCGATCTTCTCGGGAAAGGTTGCGCCGACGATTTTCGGCGTGATCTCCGCGAACACGATGATCAGAAACGCGACGAGCCCGGTCGCGATCGACAGGATGAGGTTGTTGCGGCCGAACGTGTGCAGCGCGAGCGAGGTCGTGAGCACCGGGATGATCGTATTGAACAGGTTGTTGCCGATCAGGATGACGCTCAGCAGTTGATCGGTACGCGCGAGCAGGCCCTGGGTCGTTTTCGCGCCGAGCGTGTTCTGGTTGGCAAGGTGCTTCAGACGATGGCGGTTGAGCGCCATCATCGCTGTCTCGGAAATGGAAAAGAAGGCGGAGCAGACGAGTAGCAGAAGGACGGCGCCAATCTGCGCCCATAAGGGAAGTTGTTCCACGCGTCGTGAAAAATAAGGGAAAGGATGGAGAGAATATAGCAGAGGGGGCTATGCGGCCCGCCACTGGGGTTGGCGCCGATATGGACGATGTGGTGGCTGTGTGTCGCCGGTGTAGCAACGGCTGCGGGTAAAAAACGACGTGCAAAACAAAAAACCGCCGAGCAATGCTGCGGCGGTTTTTGAACCTTGAACGAACAAGGAGAATCTGGTCGGGGTGAGAGGATTCGAACCTCCGGCCTCTACGTCCCGAACGTAGCGCTCTACCAGGCTAAGCTACACCCCGATTAGGTACTGCTGACTCGATTCAGACTAACCCGGCGTTTCAGTCTCGTTCAAGACTGCCTTGCCGTTGAGTAAGAACATAATTCTAGCAGGCTCTCTTTAAAAATGGAATGGGGGAATGAAGAAATTGCCGCCGCGGCTGCCTGGGCTTCCTGTTTCGCGCATTCGAGCGTGTGATCGAGCGCGCCGGAGCGCGTGATCGCCTCGAAAATCGTTTCGAAACGGTCGGTGCCGCCCTGCTCGATCGCTTCGCGCGCGAGTGCCGACTGCTCCGGCGTGCCGCGTTCGATCAGATAGATGAGCGGCAGCGTCGGTTTGCCTTCGCGCAGATCGTCGCCGGCGTTCTTGCCCATCGATTCGGCCGTGCCCGTGTAGTCGAGCCAGTCGTCCATGATCTGGAACGCCGTGCCGATGCGCCGGCCGAATTCCGCCGCGGCCGCTTCGATTTTCGCGTCCGCGCCGGCCAGCACCGCGCCCAGCTGGGCGGCCGCTTCGAACAGCTTGGCGGTCTTGTAGCGGATCACCTGCATGTAGCGGGCTTCGTCGACGTCCGCGTCGTGCATGTTCAGCAATTGCAGCACTTCGCCCTCGGAGATGATGTTGGTCGCCTCCGACAGAATCTCCATGACCCGCATCTTGCCGACGCCGACCATCATCTGGAACGAGCGCGAGTAGAGAAAATCGCCGACCAGCACGCTCGCGGCGTTGCCGAACAGCGCGTTGGCGGTCTGACGGCCGCGCCGCAGGTCGGATTCGTCGACCACGTCGTCATGCAGCAAGGTGGCCGTGTGGATGAATTCGACGACCGCCGCCAGTTCGTGCCGGTGCCCCGTCGTGTCGCCGAGCGCGCCCGCCACGAGCAGCAGCAGCGCGGGCCGCAGCCGTTTGCCGCCAGCGCCGATGATGTACTCGGAAATCTGGTTGATCAGCATCACGTCGGACGCAAGACGTTGCCGGATGACGCGATTCACCTGCTGCATGTCTTCGGCGACCGGAGCAAGCAGGCTGGCGACGTTGGGGGAAGGGGTGGCAGTCGACGACATGATGGCTGAATTGGGTAGTGCCGCGAATTATAAGGCGATCGGGGCGCTTCCGGGTCGTCGGCTGCGGCGCGGGCGCTTTGCCGCGTCGGCAGCGCCGCATGCCGGGGCTGCGTGGGAGGTGCCGGGTGCCGCTCGCCCCGTCGCGAAAGTAAGGCCGGAAGGCGGCGGAAAGACTCTTAAACGGTTTTGGAAACAGGTTTTGACCGAGCAGCTAACTCCATGTATAATTGAGAGTTTCCGCGCGCGGTGCGTGGGAAAAAATGAACAAAGAGTGAGGTTCTCAATGTACGCGGTCATAAAAACCGGTGGCAAGCAGTACAAGGTTGCCGTCGGCGAAAAACTTAAAGTAGAACAGATACCGGCAGACATTGACGCTGAAATCACGCTCGACCAGGTTCTCGCAGTGGGCGAAGGCGAATCGATTAAGTTCGGTACGCCGCTGGTCAGTGGGGCTTCCGTCAAGGCTACCGTCGTGTCGCAGGGTCGTCACGCAAAAGTGACCATCTTCAAGATGCGTCGCCGGAAGCACTACCAGAAGCATGGCGGCCACCGCCAGAACTATACCGAACTGCGCATCGACGCGATCAACGCGTAAGCGCACCGGTTAAGGAGCAGATCAAATGGCACACAAAAAGGCAGGCGGATCGTCCCGGAACGGCCGCGACTCCGAATCGAAGCGCCTCGGCGTGAAGGTTTACGGCGGCCAGGCTATCAACGCTGGCGGCATCATCGTGCGTCAGCGCGGCACGCGCATGCACGCTGGTGAAAACGTCGGCATGGGCAAGGATCACACCCTGTTCGCGCTGAAGGACGGCCACGTTCAGTTCTCGACGAAGGGCGCGGCGAAGAAGCACACCGTTTCCGTCGTCCCGGCAGCCTGAGTTTAATCAGGCACGGGCTTCAGGACCGGAAAAAGGCCCCGCGAAGTTCGCGGGGCCTTTTTTATTGCGGCGCCTTCTGCGCGCGGCATCGATCGCTGGCTGGCTGTGCCTATGCCGTTCGGTCGATTGATCAACGCGCAACGCGCGCGGCAAAATAGCAGCATCCAATCAGGCAGTACACCCTGCATCTGGCAGCACATACGGGACGGAGTTACGCATGAAGTTCATTGACGAAGCGAGGATTGAAGTCATCGCCGGCGACGGAGGGGATGGCAGCGCGTCGATGCGCCGCGAGAAATTCGTTCCGTTCGGCGGTCCGGATGGCGGCGACGGCGGCCGGGGCGGCAGCGTGATCGCGGTCGCGGACCGCAACATCAACACGCTGATCGACTACCGCTACGCGAAAAAACATCTGGCTCGCAACGGCGAAAACGGTCGCGGTTCGGACTGCTACGGCAAGGGCGGCGACGACATCACGCTGCGCATGCCGGTCGGCACCACGATCACCGACATGGAAACTGGCGAGTTGATCGCCGATCTGACCGAGCACAATCAGAGCGTGCAAATTGCGCAGGGCGGTGCGGGCGGTCTCGGCAATCTGCATTTCAAATCCAGCACGAACCGCGCGCCGCGTCAGAAGACCGACGGCAAGCCGGGCGAGCGCCGCATGGTGCGCCTCGAACTGAAAGTGCTGGCCGACGTTGGCCTGCTTGGCATGCCGAACGCCGGCAAGTCGACGTTTATCTCGTCGGTGTCGAACGCGAAGCCGAAAATCGCCGATTACCCGTTCACGACGCTCGCGCCGAATCTCGGCGTGGTGCGCGTCGGGCCGAGCCGCAGCTTCGTGATCGCCGACATTCCCGGTTTGATCGAAGGCGCGGCCGAAGGCGCGGGTCTCGGCCACCAGTTCCTGCGCCACCTGCAGCGCACTGGCCTGCTGCTGCACATCGTCGACATTGCACCGTTCGACGAGTCGATCGATCCGGTCGTGGAAGCGAAGGCGATCGTCAACGAACTGCGCAAGTACGACGATCAGCTCTATCAGAAGCCGCGTTGGCTCGTTCTGAACAAGCTCGACATGGTGCCCGAAGACGAGCGCGAAGCGCGCGTGTCGGCGTTCCTCGAAGGTTTTGGCTGGGATGGTCCGGTGTTCGAGATTTCGGCGCTGACCGGCCAGGGCTGTGAGAATCTCTGCTACGCGGTGTTCGACTACCTCGCCGAACATTCCGATGCGCAGCGCGCGGCCGAAGCCGAAGACCTTGCTTCCGACGTGCGTTTCCGCGAAGGATCGGGAGTCCAGGCCGCGGTTGGCGAGTCCGGCAGCCACCCGCAGGAATAAAAACTCCAGCGCCGGCGCCAGCAGGCGGGCTGCCGGCATGTATCACGCGTCATCTTGGGAGACAGCGCACGATGCGTTCGGTCATCGCGGATTCACGGCGATTGGTAGTGAAGGTCGGTTCGAGCCTCGTCACGAACGACGGGCGCGGCCTCGATCATACGGCGATCGGCCGCTGGGCCGCGCAGATTGCGGCGCTGCGCGCGCAAGGCAAGGAGGTGGTGCTGGTCAGCTCGGGCGCCATCGCCGAGGGCATGCAGCGGCTCGGCTGGACCAAACGGCCGCGTGAAATCGACGAGTTGCAGGCGGCCGCGGCCGTCGGGCAGATGGGGCTTGCGCAGGTGTACGAAAGCCGCTTCGCCGAGCACTCGATCCAGACCGCGCAGATTCTGCTGACGCACGCCGACCTCGCCGACCGCGAGCGTTACCTGAATGCGCGCTCCACGTTGCTCACGCTGCTACGCCTCGGCGTCGTGCCGATCATCAACGAAAACGACACGGTCGTAACCGACGAAATCAAGTTCGGCGACAACGACACGCTCGGCGCGCTGGTCGCCAATCTGATCGAAGGCGACGCACTCGTCATTCTCACGGATCAGCAAGGCCTTTTCACGGCCGATCCGCGCAAGGAGCCGAGTGCCACGCTCGTTCAGCAGGCCGACGCCGGCGCGCCGGAGCTCGAAGCGATGGCGGGCGGCGCAGGTTCGAGCCTCGGCCGCGGCGGCATGCTGACCAAGATTCTTGCTGCCAAGCGCGCGGCGCATAGCGGCGCCAATACGGTGATCGCGAGCGGACGCGAGGTGGACGTGCTGTCGCGGCTTGCGTCGGGCGAAGCGATCGGCACGCAGCTCATCGCCCGCACCGCGCGGATGGCGGCGCGCAAGCAGTGGATGGCCGATCACCTGCAGGTGCGCGGCCACGTCGTGATCGACGACGGCGCGGTGGAAAAGCTGACCGCAGGCGGCAAGAGCCTGTTGCCGATCGGCATCGTCGGTGTGCAGGGGGCGTTTGCGCGCGGCGAGGTGATTGCGTGCGTGAGCGCGTCGGGGCGCGAGGTGGCGCGCGGTTTGACGAACTACAGCAGCGCCGAAACCAGGCTGATCCAGCGGCGCCCCAGCGGCGAAATCGAGTCGGTGCTCGGCTATATGCTGGAGCCCGAGTTGATCCACCGCGACAACCTCGTGTTGCTCTGATTCGTCCCGCGACGCGAACCCGAACAAGGTTCGTAGAAAGCCAAAGCCCACAAAAAAGCCGCTCCAGCCTGAACTGGAACGGCTTTTTCCGTCTTTGGCGCAACGCACCGGGAGGAACCCGGAGCGCGCCCGCGAACGCAACTCAGTGAATCTGCGACGTTTGCGTGCGCTTGTAGCGAATGTTCTCGACGATGTGCTGCGCGCTGCCAGTCGGAATCTTGTTCGCGCACATGTAGTCCTGGTACAGCGCCGCCTGGTACGCGTTCAGCGCGCCATTCTCGATGCGCGAAAACTGGTTGGCGACATCCTTGTCCCAGCCGTCGTGATCGGCATTCAGGCCCGCATACTGGCGCCACTCGTACGTGTCGCAGCGGATACCTTCGTAGTTCACGTTGCGCGCGCCGCTCGGGCTCGTGACGACCACCGTGTAACGC
Organism: Paraburkholderia sp. Cy-641; assembly: GCF_011752945.1. Taxonomy (NCBI): domain Bacteria; kingdom Pseudomonadati; phylum Pseudomonadota; class Betaproteobacteria; order Burkholderiales; family Burkholderiaceae; genus Paraburkholderia; species Paraburkholderia sp. Cy-641. Next base: position 21,026 of record NZ_VWWM01000046.1, on the reverse strand, counting down.
ACGACGCCGTCGTCGCCGACGCTGACGGATTTCGCGTCGATTGCGAATTGCAGCGGCGTATTGCCGGACACCTCGAACGGCAGCAGATTCGCCTCCGTCGGCAGAGGTGGCAGCGTGTCTACCTTGTTTTCAACCCAGTTGCCCTTGCGGTCCAGCAGATAGACGAACGCGCTGTCGTCTTTATTGGTCGGTTTGCCGGCGCTCGAACAGCCTGCCAGCAGGGCGCCTGTGGCGACGCACGCCGCGGCGAGAGCAAATGCTTTCAATCTGATTCCCTCGAAAGACGGACGCGGCCCGAAAGCCGCGCCAGAGAGAGGCGGCATGGACAGCCGCCCGGAATTGTTAACCGCGCATGCCCGGCCGGACCAGCGGGCCGGCGCTTTCGTCGGCGGATTCCTCGTCGTGCCGCGCTTCGCTGTTCGCTTGTACGGCTTCGGCGTCATCTCCGCAATCCTGCATGACCACAACGTGAGTCGTGGTCGCGATGCTCACCGAACTCACGACAGTGACCGAAGTCACCGTACTGACCGTGGAATCCGGAGGACTCTGCATCGACGAGGTCACCCGGGGATAGCGCGACCCATGGTGCCCGCCAGGTTTTTCCGCACGCGGCACAGGCCGGCGCATGAAACGGGATAGCTCCGTCAGCGCCAACTGATACACATCCCGCTTGAACTCGATCACACAGTCGAGCGGCACCCAGTACTCGTTCCAACGCCAGGCATCGAACTCCGGGTGGTCGGTGGCGCGCAAGCAGATATCGCAGTCGCGTCCCACCATCCGGAGCAAGAACCAGATTTGCTTCTGGCCGCGGTAATGACCGCGTACTTCACGCTTGATGAACTTGTCAGGCACCTCATAACGCAACCAGTCGCGCGTGCGACCGATCACCTTGACGTGCTCAGGAAGCAGTCCGGTTTCTTCGTGTAACTCCCGATACATCGCTTGCACGGGGGTCTCACCATATTTGATGCCCCCTTGCGGAAACTGCCAGGAATGTTCACGGAGCCGTTTGCCCCAAAACACCTCGTTGTGCGCGTTCAAGAGGATGATGCCGACGTTCGGGCGAAAGCCTTCACGATCCAGCATACAACCACCTTCGAATCCTTTAAAATTGCTTTGATTATAAACAGATAACGGACCCTACGCACCGAATCGCATAAGAATGGAACGATTCGCCGCAATGGGCCCGTGTTTGCGGTAGCCTGTCGGTTTCCCGTGCCATGTCCCTTGTGCGAAGGCTGCGCGCGGCGGTTGCGGCGCCGTGCGGGGCTGGGTGCCGCCGGTCGGGCGAACGGTGCTCCCGGCGGCGGATCTGTATCGATTTCCCCAACGTTTTCACCTTTTCGGGCGGTCCCTCCGGAGCCGCCGCTTTTGGACAATCTGAATGAAAGCCTCCCGTTTCTTTATCGGCACGCTCAAGGAAGCTCCTGCCGACGCCGAGATCGTCAGCCACAAGCTCATGGTGCGCGCCGGCATGATCCGCCGCGTCGCCGGCGGTATCTACAATTACCTGCCGGTCGGGCTGCGTTCGATCCGCAAGGTGGAAGCCATCGTGCGCGAGGAAATGAACCGGGCGGGCGCCATCGAACTCCTGATGCCGGCGGTGCAGCCGGCCGAGCTGTGGCAGGAATCGGGCCGCTGGGAGAAGTACGGCCCCGAGCTGCTGCGCTTCAAGGACCGTAAGCAGGCCGACTTCGTGATGGGGCCGACGCACGAGGAAGTCGTGACCGACATCGCGCGCAACCAGATCAGGAGCTACCGTCAGTTGCCGGTCAACTTCTATCAGGTCCAGACGAAGTTCCGCGATGAAATCCGTCCGCGTTTCGGCGTGATGCGCGGCCGTGAGTTCATCATGAAAGACGCGTACTCGTTCGACAAGGACATCGAAGGTTTGCGCGAGTCGTATCGCAAGATGTACGACGCGTACGTGCGCATCTTTACGCGCCTCGGGCTCGAGTTCCGCGCGGTCGCGGCGGACAACGGCTCGATCGGCGGCAGCGGCTCGCACGAATTCCACGTGATCGCCGACACCGGCGAGGACGCCATCGCTTATTGCCCGACTTCCGACTTCGCCGCGAACGTCGAAGCGGCCGAAGCGCTGCCACTCATCGCGCAGCGCGCGGCGCCCGCCGAGGACATGAAGAAGACCGCCACGCCGGGCAAGGCGAAGTGCGAGGCCGTCGCCGAACTGCTGAACATCCCGCTCGAGCGCACGATCAAGTCGATCATTCTCGCCACCGAAAACGAAGGCGCTGAGCCGACCATCTGGCTGCTGATGCTGCGCGGCGACCACGACCTGAACGAGATCAAGGCCGCCAAGCTGCCCGGTCTCGCCGACTTCCGCATGGCGACCGAAGCCGAGATCATCGAAACGTTCGGCACGCCGCCGGGTTATCTCGGTCCGATCAACACGAAGAAGCCGGTCAAGGTGATCGCGGACTGCACCGTCGCGAACATGAGCGACTTCGTGGTCGGCTCGAACGAGGTCGACTATCACACCACCGGCGTGAACTGGGGCCGCGATCTGCCGGAGCCGGTCGTCGCCGATATTCGCAACGTGAAGAAGGGCGATCCGTCGCCGGACGGCAAGGGCGTGCTCGACATCTGCCGCGGCATCGAAGTGGGCCACGTGTTCCAGCTCGGCACCAAGTATTCGGAAGCGATGGACGCGACCTGCCTCGACGAAACCGGCAAGCCGCGGCCGATGGAAATGGGCTGCTACGGCATCGGCATCACGCGTATTCTCGGCGCGGCGATCGAACAGAATTTCGACGACAAGGGCATCATCTGGCCGGAGTCGATCGCGCCGTTCGAGGTCGTGCTGTGCCCGATGGGCTATGACCGCAGCGACGCGGTGCGCGAGCAGGCCGACAAGCTGTACGCGGAACTCGTCGCGGCCGGCATCGACGTGATCCTCGACGATCGCGGCGAGCGTCCGGGCGTCATGTTCGCCGACTGGGAGCTGATCGGCGTGCCGCATCGTCTCGTGATCGGCGACCGTGGCCTGAAGGACGGCAAGCTCGAATACCAGGGCCGCCGCGATGCCGAAGCGACGCTGCTGCAGGTCGAGAGCGCGGCGCAGACCGTGATCGACAAAGTGCGCGCGGCACTCGCGCATTAAGCGAGTGAGCTGAGCGGGCGTACCAGGCGGAGCGAGCGGTGGAGTACACCTTTCTGTCGGCGACCGTGCTGCTGATCCTGATTACCGATCCGCTCGGCAACATCCCGATCTTCGTCAGCTGTCTGCAGGGCGTGGCGCCCGAGCGCCGCACGGTCGTGATCCTGCGCGAGGTCGCGATCGCGTTTGCAATCCTGCTGGTGTTCATGGTGCTCGGGCAGGGCTTTCTGCGCATGATGAGCCTCAGCGACCTGTCGTTGCGGATCGGCGGCGGGATCGTGCTGTTCCTGATCGCGCTGCGCATGGTGTTTCCGCATCCGGACGGCCCGTTCGGCGGGGACGCGCGCGGCGGCGAACCGCTCATCGTGCCGCTCGCGATTCCGGCGCTGGCCGGCCCGTCGGCACTGGCGACGGTGATGCTGCTGACCTCGCAGGCGCCGGGCAAGACGTTCGAGTGGATCGGCGCGCTGACCGTTACGATGATCGTCTGCGCGATCGTGCTGATGCTCGCCGAGCGCATCCAGGCCTGGCTCGGCGAACGCGTGATGGCGGCGTTCGAGCGACTGATGGGGCTCGTGCTCGTGGCGATCTCGGTCGAGATGATGCTCGGCGGGATTCGCTCTTTCGTGCACCAGCTATGACGCGGGAGTCGGTAGGCCACCTGTCGCCGATGCAGCCATAAAAAAAGCAGCCAACACAGGCTGCTTTTTTTACGCCGGAGCGCCGAGGCGCCAGTGCGCGACTTACGCCCCCTCGGTCAACGCCCGGATGGTCGGCAGGTTGCGCCAGTACCCCTTCGCATCCATCCCGCAGCCGAACACGTAGCGGTCCGGCACCTCGAAGCCGCAGTAGTCGGGGCGCAGCGGCTTCGCCTTCGGAATGATCTTCTCGCACAGCACCGCCGACAGGAAGCGCTTCGCGCCCATCGCGAGGATGCGGTCGCGGATCGCGGCCATCGTCTCGCCTTCGTCGAGGATGTCGTCGAGCACGAGCACGACGCGATCCTTGACCGACTCGGCCGGAGCGACGCGCCATTGCATCTCGTCGCTGCCTTTCGTCGTATTGCGGTAGCGCGTGAGGTGGATGTAGTCGAATTCGAGCGGGAAATCGAGGTGCGGCAGCAGCATGCCGGTGAACACCGCGGCACCGCCCATCACCGACAGCACGAGCGGGAAGTCCTCGCTCATCTCGTTGCGGATGGCGGTTGCCATGCCGGCGATCGATGCGTTGACGTCCGAGGCCGAAACGATCTCTTCGGAGTGTTGAAAAATATGGAGGGCTTCTTCGCGGTTCATGACGTCTAACGGGCGGTAACTGTATACATATAGAGTGAGTGGGAACATCCCGTGGGACGTTCCGGTCGGGGACGGCGCCGTGCGCTAGAGAATATAAACCCGCGCGAACCCGGCGTCAGCCGCACGATGCCACGGCGTTTGCGCGCGTGGCGTGCGCGACCGTCCCCATCAAGCTTAGCGCATGCCGGGCAGCATGCCTTTCATGCCGCGCATCATCTTCTGCAGATTGCCGCCCTTGAGCTTCTTCATCATCGTGCGCATCTGCTCGTACTGGTTCAGCATGCGGTTGACTTCCTGCACCTGCACGCCCGCACCCGCGGCGATGCGGCGCTTGCGCGTCGCCTTGATCAGCTCGGGCTTGGCGCGCTCGGCCGGCGTCATCGAGTTGATGATGCCTTCCATGCGGCGCATCTGCTTCTCGGCCTGGCTCATGTCGGCGCCGGCCGCGGCCTGCTGGAACTGCGCGGGCAGCTTGTCCATCAGCGACGACAGGCCGCCCATGCCTTTCATTTGCGTGAGCTGCGCGCGGAAGTCGTTGAGGTCGAAGTCGCCGCCTTTCTTGACCTTGTCGGCGAGCTTCTGCGCGGCCTGCACGTCGACGCCGCGCTGCGCTTCCTCGACGAGCGCGAGGATGTCGCCCATGCCGAGAATCCGGCTTGCCATGCGGTCCGGGTGGAACACTTCGAGGCCGTCGAGCTTTTCGGCCACGCCGACGAACTTGACCGGCTTGCCCGTCACGTGACGCACCGACAGCGCCGCGCCCCCGCGCGAATCGCCGTCAAGCTTGGTGAGCACGACGCCGGTGAGCGGCAGCGCGTCGCTGAACGCCTTCGCGGTATTGACCGCGTCCTGGCCGAGCATCGCGTCGACGACGAACAGCGTTTCGGCCGGCTTCAGTTCGGCGTGCAGCGCGGCGATTTCGTTCATCATCGCTTCGTCGATACCGAGACGGCCGGCCGTGTCGACGAGCAGCACGTCGTGGTAATGGCGCCTGGCCCAGTCCACCGCGGCGCGCGCGATATCGACCGGCTTCTGGTCGGGCTCGGACGGGAAGAAGTCCGCGCCGACCTGCTCGGTCACCGTTTTCAGCTGGGCGATAGCGGCGGGCCGATAGACGTCGCACGAAACCGTCAGCACCTTCTTCTTGTACTTCTCGCGCAAGAGCTTGGCGAGCTTGCCGACCGTGGTCGTCTTGCCGGCACCTTGCAGACCCGCCATCAGGATGATCGCGGGCGGCGTGACGGCGAGGTTGAGCTCGGCGGCCTTGCCTTCGTAGTCGCCGCCGATCACCGCGGTCAGCTCGCGCTGCACGACGCCGACGAGCGCCTGGCCCGGCGACAGGCTGGCGATCACTTCCTCGCCGAGCGCCTTCTCCTTGACCTTGGCGATGAACTCGCGCACGACGGGCAGCGCCACGTCGGCCTCGAGCAGTGCGAGACGCACTTCGCGCAGCATTTCCTGGGTGTTCGCCTCGGTGAGCCGGGCTTCGCCGCGCAGCGTCTTGACGACGCGCGCCATCCGTTGAGTCAGATTGTCGAGCATGGGGAGCGATGAACGGTGGGGCCCGCGCAGCGCGCGAAGCGCAAGACGTCGCGGAGCAGGGCCCTAGTGTAAACTTCGAATATGGATATTGTACTGTATGCCCTCACCGCGTTTCTCTACGGCGGCCTCGCCGTGGCCGGCTGGCGCTCGCACCGGCACGCGGCCGCGCGCCCGCTGCTCGAGAGCGTGCCGCCGTTGTCCCCGCCGTTGCCTGTCAATGCCGCCGGCACGGGCGCTTCGGTCGCCACCGGTATGAGCGTGCCCGGGCGCGCGCTCCTGTGCGTCGCGCTGCTCGCTCACGGCGTGCTGCTGCATACCACGATCTTCCCGCAGAACGCGATGGTGTTCGGCTTCGCGTTCGCGCTGTCGGCGATGTTCTGGCTCGGCGCCGGCATCTACTGGATCGAGAGTTTCTTCTTCCCGCTCGACGGCTTGCGGCTGCTCGTGTTGCCGCTCGCCTGCGTCGCGTCGCTGCTGCCGCTCGCGTTCGGCGGGGTGCGCGTGCTGCCGTATGCGGCCGCGCCGATGTTCAAGCTGCACTTCCTGATCGCGAACATCGCCTACGGTCTGTTCGCGATCGCGGCACTGCACGCGATCCTGATGCTCGCGGTCGAGCGGCGTCTGCATGCGATGCGCGGCGGTCTCGCGCAACGGCATGCGGCGGCCGGCAACGGCTGGTGGTCGAGCTGGCTCGACACGCTGCCGCCGCTGCTTACGCTCGAAAAGCTGCTGTTCCGTCTGATCGGCGCCGGCTTCGTGCTGCTCACGCTGACGCTCGTCTCGGGCATCCTGTTCAGCGAGCAACTGATCGACCGCGCGTTGCGGCTCGATCACAAGACCGTGTTCGCGATTCTCTCGTGGGTGATGTTCGGCGCGCTGCTGACCGCGCGCAAGGTATCCGGGTGGCGCGGCCGTGCAGCATTGCGCTGGGTGCTGGCCTCGTTCGTCGCGCTGTTGCTCGCGTACGTCGGCAGCCGTTTTGTTTTCGAGGTGCTGTTGCACCGGCCTGTAGTGTGAGCGTGTCACCATGCGACAAATCTTTTTGCTGATCCTGCTGTTCATCGTCGGTCAATGGCTCGTGAAGGCGCTGCGCCGTCACGACGCGCAAACCGCGCAACGCACGGGCGCCGGTGCGAATGGTGCGAACAGCGGTGCCAACGCCGCGAATAACGGCGCAGGTTCGTCCAACGGGCAGCCGCAGCTTGCCGAGCCGATGATCCGCTGCGTCGAGTGCGGCGTGCATGCGCCGCAGAGCGACTCGGTGAGCGTGGCGGGGCAGACCTTCTGCTGCGCCGCGCACGCGCAGCGTCACGGCGCGCGTCCGAGCGGCCGCGACGCCCGATGAGCGTCGCGTTCGCCGTCGATGCCGACGGTTGGGTTTCCGCCGCGCGCAAGCTGCCCTCGCCGAATTTCGAAGCGCGGCCGCAAGGTGCCGTGCCGACGCTGATCGTCGTCCACAACATCAGCCTGCCGCCGAACGAGTTCGGCGGCACCGCGATCGCCGAGCTGTTCCAGAACACGCTCGACTGCGATGCGCATCCGTACTACGACACGCATCTGCGCGGCGTGCGCGTGTCCGCGCATTTCGTGATTCATCGCGACGGCGCGCTCGAACAGTTCGTGTCGTGCAACGAGCGCGCGTGGCACGCGGGGCCGTCGAATTTTTTCGACCGCGAGCGCTGCAATGATTTCTCGATCGGCATCGAGCTCGAAGGCAGCGACACCACCGCCTTCGAAGCGGCGCAATACCGCACGCTCGCCGCGCTCGTGAGCGCTTTGAAGGCACGCTATCCGATCGACGCGCTCGCCGGTCACTCCGACATCGCGCCCGGCCGCAAGACCGATCCCGGTCCGCATTTCGAGTGGCCGCGACTGCAGCGCGACACCTCGCTCGATGCTCGGTATTTCCCCTATCTCAAGTTTTCCGCGGGCCGGTAAACGGCCTTCCGCGATCCTTCGCGCAATCTCGTGTAAAGCGCGCGGAACAAGGCGCCGCCTCGTTCCGCACGCGATGCCTTTTGCGCGCGCGACCAGAAAAGTCAAGACTTCGAAAGCAAATAAAACGGTTTGACCTGTCTCGAATCTCCACTATACTTGGTGCCATAAACCCGGTTTCGCACTATATCTTGTGTTGGTTGTGCATAACCATGTGAATAACCGGGTGTATAAGTCTGCGGCGCCCCGCTCTTCGAGCATGGCGCCGCAAGCATTCCAGGCAGCGAAAAATTCCTGGGGCGCGGCGGGTAAGGGGATCTCCGGCCGCATCCAGACGCATTCAGGAAAGGACCAGCCAGTGATCGCGACATGCTCGATGACGACCGACATCAAATCGAACTAGGCCTCATCGCAGTCGCATCCCGCCAACCGGCGTAGCCGGCCTTCCTGTATCTCATCGCACGCGCTCGCGGCGGCGCGGCGTTCGATTTAATCCGCGGCACTCGCCGCAATTTCCAGGACCAGGAGCTTTGCACATGCAAACCACCGACAACGCGACGACCCGCTACGAGGGCTCACCGGCTGGCCAGGCCTTCGGCCAGGCACAGAGCGCGCAGGCGCTCGCGCCGCACACCAGCTACGCCGACTACAAGGTGATCCGCCGCAACGGCAGCGTGGTGGCGTTCGAGCCGTCGAAAATCGCGATCGCCGTGACGAAGGCGTTCCTCGCCGTCAACGGCGGTCAGGGCGCGGCGTCGGCGCGGGTGCGCGAACTGGTCGAGCAACTGACGCAGAGCGTGGTGCGCGCGCTCGTGCGCAGCCGCCCGAACGGCGGCACGTTCCATATCGAAGACATTCAGGATCAGGTCGAACTCGCGCTGATGCGCGGCGGCGAACACAACGTCGCGCGTGCCTACGTGCTGTACCGCGAGAAGCGCAACCAGGCGCGCGTGCACGACGAGCAGGCCGGCGCGGGCAGCACGCCGGGCCTGAACGTGACCGACAACGGCGTCACGCGTCCGCTCGACATGGCGGCGCTGCGCGGCATCATCGAGTCGGCGTGCGCGAATCTCGGCGAGGCGGTGAGCGCCGAGCCGATCGTCGCGGAAACGGTGAAGAACCTGTACGACGGCGTGCCGATGAGCCAGGTGTACGACTCGGCCATCCTCGCCGCGCGCACGATGATCGAAAAGGACCCGGCCTACAGCCAGGTCACCGCGCGCATCCTGCTGCACACGATCCGCCGCGAGATTCTCGAAGAAGAAGTGACGCAAGCCGAAATGGGCGAGCGCTACGCCGAGTACTTCCCGCAGTTCATCAAGCGCGGCGTGCAGGCGGAACTGCTCGACGACAAGCTGCTGCAGTTCGACCTGAAGCGTCTCGGCGCCGCGCTCGACGCGAATCGCGACCTGCAGTTCGGCTACCTCGGTCTGCAGACGCTGTATGACCGCTACTTCCTGCATCACGACAACGTGCGCATCGAGATGCCGCAGGCATTCTTTATGCGTGTGTCGATGGGCCTCGCGCTCAACGAGATCGACCGCGAAGCGCGCGCGATCGAGTTCTACAACGTGCTGTCGAGCTTCGACTTCATGAGCTCGACGCCGACGCTGTTCAACTCGGGCACGCGCCGCTCGCAACTGTCGTCGTGCTACCTGACCACGGTCGACGACGACCTCGACGGCATCTACGAAGCGCTCAAGGAAAACGCGCTGCTCTCGAAGTTCGCGGGCGGCCTCGGCAACGACTGGACGCGCGTGCGTGCGCTCGGCTCGCACATCAAGGGCACCAACGGCAAGTCGCAAGGTGTCGTGCCGTTCCTGAAGGTCGTCAACGACACGGCGGTCGCCGTGAACCAGGGCGGCAAGCGCAAGGGCGCGGTGTGCGCGTACCTCGAATCGTGGCACCTCGACATCGAGGAATTCCTCGAGCTGCGCAAGAACACCGGCGACGACCGTCGCCGCACGCACGACATGAACACCGCGAACTGGATTCCCGACCTGTTCATGAAGCGCGTGATGGAAGGCGGCGACTGGACGCTGTTCTCGCCGTCCACCTGCCCGGACCTGCACGACAAGTTCGGCGCCGAGTTCGAAGCGGCTTACACGGCTTACGAAGACAAGGTCGCGCGCGGCGAGATCAAGCTGTTCAAGAAGATTCCGGCGGCGCAGCTGTGGCGCAAGATGCTCGGCATGCTGTTCGAAACCGGCCATCCGTGGATCACGTTCAAGGATCCGTGCAACGTGCGCTCGCCGCAGCAGCACGTCGGCGTCGTTCACTCGTCGAACCTGTGCACGGAAATCACGCTGAACACGAGCGACGCCGAAATCGCCGTCTGCAACCTCGGCTCGGTGAATCTCGTCGCGCACCTGAAGGAGCAGGCCGACGGCACGCTCGCGCTCGACCACGACAAGCTGAAGCGCACGGTCAGCGTCGCGATGCGCATGCTCGACAACGTGATCGACATCAACTACTACGCGGTCGCCAAGGCGCGTAACTCGAACCTCAAGCATCGTCCGGTCGGCATGGGCATCATGGGCTTCCAGGACTGCCTGCACGTGCTGCGCACGCCGTACGCGTCGCAGGAAGCGGTCGAGTTCGCCGATCGCTCGATGGAAGCGGTCTGCTACTACGCGTACTACGCGTCGACCGAGCTCGCCGAAGAGCGCGGCCGCTATTCGAGCTACCGCGGTTCGCTGTGGGATCGCGGCATCCTTCCGCAAGACTCGGTGAAGCTGCTCGAGCAGGCGCGCGGCGGCTACGTCGAAGTCGATGCGAGCGAGTCGATGGACTGGGCGGCGCTGCGCTCGCGCATCGCGACCTACGGCATGCGCAACTCGAACTGCGTGGCGATCGCGCCGACCGCGACGATCTCGAACATCATCGGCGTGTCGGCATGTATCGAGCCGACGTACCAGAACCTCTACGTGAAGTCGAATCTGTCTGGCGAATTCACCGTGGTCAACGACTACCTCGTGCGTGACCTGAAGGCGCGCGGCCTGTGGGACGAAGTGATGGTCGCCGACCTCAAGTACTTCGACGGCACGCTCTCGCGCATCGACCGCATCCCGGCCGACCTGCGCGCGATCTACGCGACCGCGTTCGAAGTCGATCCGGTGTGGCTCGTCGAGGCGGCGTCGCGTCGTCAGAAGTGGATCGACCAGGCGCAGTCGCTGAACATCTACATGGCGGGCGCATCGGGCAAGAAGCTCGACGAGATCTACAAGCTCGCCTGGGTGCGCGGTCTGAAGACGACCTACTACCTGCGCACGATGGCGGCGACGCACGTCGAGAAGTCGACGGTTGCGCACGGCGCGCTGAACGCGGTGAGCTCGGGTCACGAAGGCTCGGGCGGCGCAGGCGGCGCGGCGGGCGGTGCAGCCGGCGGCTTCGGCGTGAGCGGCGGTGCGGCGGGTGGCGCAGCGGGGGGCTTCCAGGCTGCGGCTTCGTCGGCGGCATCGGCAGCGGTCGAAGCAGTTGCTTCGGCACCCGAAGCAGAGGGTCCGGTGTGCATGATGCGTCCGGGCGACCCTGGCTTCGACGAGTGCGAGGCTTGCCAGTAAGCGGACGGCAGGCAGCGGGAGCGCTGCTTGCTCAATGCGAGCGAGGTCGTAGGTGATGACCCGCATGCGGCGAGCAGCGCACCGCGCGCAGATGAAGTAGCAGCAGGCCGATGAGCGGCGAGCAGGATCGAAGTCTCGCCGCTCATCGAAGTAGCGAAGCAGCACCGAAGTGAGCAAGACAGTCGGCAGAGCGGTCAGCAACAGCGGACGAAGCGCACGACAGTGCGCGCAACACGGTGTCCGGCGAACGCCTCGCTCGACGAGGCGAGCAAGGAAGCGAGTCAGGAAGCGAGCAACGTCGGCAGCCGCACGCATCGCTCGACACCACATCGAGCTTCACTCGCCAGCGCCGACGCAAGACGGCCAACACAGCTCACCGCCGACGCTCGCGATGAGCGGCTCGCGCGGCATCGATCGATCAACGGATGCCGCGAACGCACTGCGCAATACAGATAGATAGAGCAGCGAAACGTCGTGACGAAACGTTGCTCTTCGAGTTCGCGAAGTACCTCGACAACGCATGTTCAACACGCATTCGATACGCCTCACTCGACGCATCGCACGCAGCATGTCGAACAAAGTGTTGTATGAACGTAGCAACGCGAATCGAAAACAGGAATTTTCATGAACGAACTCTTTTATCGCTCGTGAAAAGATGGTACAAACCGTTCTAAATTGATGGTGACATTTATGCTCAACTGGGATGACGAGATCACTGCCGTAACTCCCTCGAGCGCGACGCAACCGAACGTGTTGCGCAACGCTGCGGGATCGGCTGTCGGTTCGCAAGTCGGAACGCGTTCCGCTCTTCATGCTCCCTCGGCTCAAGAAGTTTTCGCGAACGACCTCGCCGTCGCTCCCGTTACTCATGCCGCCAATCCGGTTCCTAACGTTGCCGCTGCTGCCGCTACTTCCGAAGCGCGCGTCAATGTTGCCGACAAGCGCATCATCAACGGCCAGACCGACGTCAATCAGCTGGTGCCGTTCAAGTACAAGTGGGCCTGGGAAAAGTATCTGGCCGGCTGTGCCAACCACTGGATGCCGCAGGAAGTGAACATGTCGCGCGACATCGCCTTGTGGAAAGACCCGAACGGTCTGACCGAAGACGAGCGCCGCATCGTCAAGCGCAACCTGGGCTTCTTCGTGACGGCCGACTCGCTCGCCGCTAACAACATCGTGCTGGGCACCTACCGCCACATCACGGCGCCTGAATGCCGCCAGTTCCTGCTGCGCCAGGCGTTCGAAGAGGCGATCCACACGCACGCTTACCAGTACATCGTCGAGTCGCTCGGTCTCGACGAGGGCGAAATCTTCAACGCGTATCACGAGGTCTCGTCGATCCGCGAGAAAGACGAATTCCTGATTCCGTACATCCATGTGCTGACCGACCCGGCCTTCAAGACCGGTACGCTCGAAGCAGACCAGACGCTGCTGCGCTCGCTGATCGTGTTCGCCTGTGTGATGGAAGGCCTGTTCTTCTACGTCGGCTTTACGCAGATCCTGGCGCTCGGCCGCCAGAACAAGATGACCGGCGCGGCGGAGCAGTACCAGTACATCCTGCGCGACGAGTCGATGCACTGCAATTTCGGCATCGACCTGATCAACCAGATCAAACTCGAAAACCCGCATCTCTGGACCGCTGAGTTCCGCGCGGAAATCCGCGAGATTTTCCAGCAGGCCGTCGAGCTCGAATATCGCTACGCCGAAGATACGATGCCGCGCGGGGTGCTCGGCCTCAATGCGTCGATGTTCAAGAGCTATCTGCGCTTCATCTGCAACCGCCGTTGCCAGCAGATCGGTCTCGATCCGCTGTACCCGAACGAGGAAAACCCGTTCCCGTGGATGAGCGAGATGATCGACCTGAAGAAGGAACGCAATTTCTTCGAGACGCGAGTGATCGAATATCAAACCGGCGGTGCGCTGACCTGGGAATAAGCCGGGTTCGCATAGCTGATGTATTCATTGATGGGGATGCCGCGGCTCGTGTCGCGGCAACCTGGGTTAGGAGCAGAACGGCCTGATGCAAAGCGTGCCCGGTGCCTTGACGGCCCACAAACATGACAGGCACTTTGCGGACCCTTCAGTGGGATGGGCAAACTTCCCCCCGGAAAAAGCCGCTGGCGTGAGCGCCGGCGGCCCGATCAAGCAATTGCCGGCGTCGCCTTGCGATGCCGACCATATCTGGCGCGCGGTGCCTCGGGGCACGGCGCGCCTTACCGCATTCATTAGCGTAAGCGCGCAGCATCTGCGTACGCCGATGAATAGCCCGCTTCGTAGCGCGCGCCCTGAGAAGCGTCCGCGGGAAGCGGGTTTTGACGAAGGGTGTAGTTTGAACTGACCTCATCTGAAAACCTGAAGGAGAAAATGATGGCAACTGCAAAGAAAGCCGCGGCCAAGAAACCCGCAGCGAAGAAAGCCGCAGCCAAGAAGGCAGCTCCGGCCAAGAAGGCAGCACCGGCTAAGAAAGTCGCTGCCAAGAAGGTCGCAGTGAAGAAGGTTGCGGCGAAGAAGGCAGCGCCGGCCAAGAAGGCGGCAGCAAAGAAAGTCGCGGTGAAGAAGGTTGCGGCGAAGAAGGCAGCGCCGGCCAAGAAGGCGGCAGCGAAGAAAGTTGCGGTGAAGAAGGTCGCAGCGAAGAAGGCAGCACCGGCGAAGAAAGCCGCGGTGAAGAAGGTTGCCGCGAAGAAGGCCGCGCCGGCTAAGAAGGCTGCTGCGAAGAAGGCAGCACCGGCCAAGAAGGCTGCGGCGAAGAAGACCGCTGCCAAGAAAGCCGCGCCTGCGAAAAAGGCTGCCGCGAAGAAAGCTGCACCTGCCAAGAAGGCTGCCGCGAAGAAGGCCGCTGCGCCCGCGAAGAAGGCTGCTCCTGCGAAGAAGGCCGTCGCCAAGAAGGCTGCGCCTGCTCCCGCTGCGCCTGCTGTCTCGAGCGCAGCACCGGCGTCGACGGTGAAGACCGCGCTGAACCCGGCAGCGGCATGGCCGTTCCCGACGGGCAGCCGTCCGTAAGCAGCAGAGGCAATTCGACACATCGCATCATGATGTGTCCGATGACCGGGTCGCGCTCGAGTGTTGAGCGAACCCGGTCAATGTCCCGTTACCGGTTTCCGGTGACGGGATTTTTTTTGCGCCGTGCTGGGGTTCAGTGATGGCGTGTGCTGACGGTAGCGGCGGTAGATAGGCGCACACAGGCGCACGTAGTGCAGTGCACGTATGCAAAATCCGTGGGCGAAAAAAACACGCACGGACCCGTGAGGGTGCATGCGTGCGAGGGTCGTCGTGGCGGCGCGCAAGTCAGGCGCCGCGGGTCGCCGCGAGGGGCGGGTGGTATCAGTGCGTGACGCGCGTGACGCCGCCGCTCGACAGCAGCCGCACACGGTCGCCGGCGCGGAAGATTTCGCCAGTCGAGGTTTGCGTGATCGCGCGGATGTCGCCGTTGTCGAGCCGCACGGTGATTTCGAGGCCGTCGCGCATCGCGACGTTGTTCTCGATCGCATTGCCGGCCACCGCACCACCAATGCCGCCGACGATGCCGGTGGCGACCGAGCCGCGTCCGCCGCCGAACGCGCTGCCGGCGAGGGCGCCGAGCGCCGCGCCGCCCAGTGCGCCGACGCCGCTCGGCTGACCGTTGTTGGAACTGATGCGTACCGCGCGCACGCTATCGACCGTGCCGAAGCGAACCGTCTGTTCGCGCTGCGCCTGCGAGGCGGTGAAAACGTCGGGAGAACTACTGTTGACCGCGCAGCCCGACATGGCCAGCGAACCGGCGATCAAGGTGGCGACGACCAGGCGACTCGTTGTTCCCATTACCAAACTCCCATAGCTCGCGGTGTCAGGGCAGCTCGTATCCGAATGCCTGCTTGAACCGCTCGTTGATTTCCGCCCGGGTGGGCGCGTAGTTTTGCGGGCCCTGCTGTTCGATCTTCAATGCGCCCAGCAGACTGGCGAGACGTCCCGTGGTGGCCCAGCCCAGACCCTTCTCGATACCGTACAGCAAGCCGCCGCGAAATGCATCGCCGCAACCGGTGGGATCGAGCACTTGCTTTGCCTCGACCGCCGGAATCTCTTCGATGCCGCCGCCGTGATAGATCTGCGCGCCCTTTTCGCCGAGCGTGACGATCAGCGCGTCGACCTTGCTGGCGATCTCTTCGATCGACCAGCCGGTCTTGTTGCTCACGAGCCGGGCTTCGTAATCGTTGACCGCGACATAGGTGGCAAGTTCAATCATGCGCCGCAGCGTCTCGCCGTCGAAGAGCGGCAAGCCCTGGCCCGGATCGAAGATGAACGGCACGCCTTTGGCGGCCAGTTGCTCGGAGTGCTGAACCATGCCGTCGTAGCCGTCCGGTGCCACGATGCCGAGCGTGATGCCTTCTGCTTCGTCGGCGCGGTTGCGATGCGACTGCATCATCGCGCCGGGGTGGAACGCGGTGATCTGATTGTTCTCGAGGTCGGTCGTGATCATCGCCTGCGCCGAGTAGGTGTCGGGCACGACGAGCACGTTCTCGGTCGACAGGCCGAGCTGCGCGAGCCGGTCCAGATAGAGCTGCGCGTCGACCGCGCCGATCGCGCCCATGATGCGTGCGTCGCCGCCGAGCAGATTCAGCGCATAGGCGATGTTGCCCGCGCAGCCGCCGAACTCGCGGCGCATGGTCGGCACGAGAAAGCTCACGTTGAGGATGTGAACCTGCTCCGGCAGGATGTGCTCCCGAAAGCGGCCTTCGAAGGTCATGATGTTGTCGTAGGCGAGCGAGCCGCAGATGAGCGTAGCCAAGGCGAGCGTTCCTGTGAAAAAACGGTGAAAAAGAGGGGCGCCGATGCGACAGCGCCGCGCGGGAAGGCGCGGCGCCGGGCTCGTGCGCGAACGGTTTTACTTCAGCGCGGCGAGTGCTGCGTCGTAGTTCGGCTCGTTCTTGATTTCGCCGACCAGCTCCGCGTGCACGACCTTGTCGTGCTCGTCGATCACGACGACGGCACGCGCCGTCAGGCCGGTCAGCGGGCCGCTCGTCACGTCGACGCCGTACGCCTGCGCGAATTCATGGCCGCGGAACGTCGAAGCCGTCACGACGTTTTCGATGCCTTCGGTCGTGCAGAAGCGCGACGCCGCGAACGGCAGATCGCCCGACACGACGATCACAGCGGTGTTGCTGAGCTTCGCGGCGGCTTCGTTGAACTTGCGGGT
Source organism: Paraburkholderia sp. Cy-641 (assembly GCF_011752945.1). Classification (NCBI taxonomy): domain Bacteria; kingdom Pseudomonadati; phylum Pseudomonadota; class Betaproteobacteria; order Burkholderiales; family Burkholderiaceae; genus Paraburkholderia; species Paraburkholderia sp. Cy-641. The sequence goes on along the minus strand of NZ_VWWM01000046.1, from coordinate 4,400 downwards.
CGACGTCGCGCAGGTCGGCGTGTCGAGGCTCGGGACGATGTTGAGCACCTTGCGCTTGCCGGCGAAATCGGCGAGCGACAGCGGCTTCAGGTCGCGGCCGACCAGCGAGAACGCGGCGGCCTGCTGGCCCACCGACGGGAACGTGCCGCTTACTTCGATCGGGTTGCCACCCAGCGTGACTTGACTCATGTTGTGCTCCGAAATTGCGTCAGTAATGACAATGGAACGCCCGCTTCTCAGCGGGCGCGTGAAGGTGCGTTACGGATAAAAAATCTGTACGCGGAAATTGGACGCCACCGCATTGCCGGTGTCGAGATGCACGATCATCGTCTGCGTTGCGTGCGCGGGCAGGCCGTCCGCGATCACGGTGCCGGGCGGCACGTAGTCCTGCGGCCACAGCACGCGCCGCACGGCGACGTTGTTCTGCTCGTCGAGCAGCGTGAGTTCGATCGCCGGGTAGGCGAGCGCGATGTTCATGCGGTTGTGCAACGGCATCTTCAGTTCGAGCTTGTGCGGGCCGTCGATCTGCCGCAGATCGGACGGCTCGACGAGCAGCCCCTCGATGTCGTGCGGCGGGCTCAACTGGCAGCCGAGATGCGCGCACACCTTCGCGTAAAGACTCTGCGAGCGCGGCACGTTGACCATCACGGCTTCGCGCTGCCACCACGCGAGTTGCGCAAGCAGCGCGATGACGAGTAGCGGCACGATGATCGCGCCGGCCACGAGCCAGCCGATACGCTTGCTCTCGGCGGGGCGGGTCTCGCGCATGACCGGGAACGGATCGGCGCCGCTGTTGACGGGGTTGACCGAGAACGGCTCGCCGCTGGACGCGGCGGGACCGCGGGGCGGACGGGGGCCGCCTGGCGCGCCGGTGCCCGAGCCGCCTGCTGCTGCTGTTGCCGCGGCTACCTCGCCGAGGCCGGCGGCTGCGCCGAAATCGGCCACGCCCGAGCCATCGATGCCTGAGCCGATCGCGCCGAAATGCGGTTCGTTATCGGGGATGCCATGCAGAGGCACCGCCGGTTCGCGCAGCGCCGATGGCTCGACACGCCCGGTTTTGTGCCACACGCGCGGCGCTTCGTCGGCGGACGGCGGCACGGGTGCCGCGCGAGGCGGTTCGGCAGGTGGCGGCGCTTCGGCCGGCATGCGCCGCGCCGCGCCCGCAAGCCCGTCGTCTGACGGATAAGCAAACGGATCGGGCGGCGCATCGGCCAGCGTCGGTTCCTGCAGCGTTGGTTCCTGATCTCGCGGCAGCGGCGCAGTGAAGCCGCCGGTGGGCAGTTCCGGTTCGCTGGCGCGACGGGTCGGAGAGGTCGGGGCTGTCGGGGCGGAGGACGGCGCGTTCTTGCCGTTGTCGAGCGGTAGCGGTGCGAGCTGCATGCTGTCCGCGTGATGACGCAGACGGCTATCGAGCGTGCTGCCGGACGCGGAGGCCCACGAGTCCCGCGCTTCGGCGCCGGGGTTTGTCTCAGGTGCGCCGGCCAGCGCCTCGATGGCCGACGCGGCGACCGGTCTGGCGGTGGAGAGGTCGTCGCCCCCGCTGACGTCGAACAGACTGCCCGAGGCGTCGAACACCTCCTGGCAATGCCCGCAGCGCACGAGACCGCGGCGCTGCGCAAGCTGTGCCGGTTGCAGACGGAAGACGGTTTCGCAGAAGGGGCAACGCGTCGCCAGGAGCATATCGAGCCGTTGAGCCTGAGGCCGTTGGTTTGACAATACGCCTTATTCTAATGGCTTTCGCGGCGCGTTCCGGCGAGGCATACCCAGCCCTCGTGTTCGCGCCATACGCCGATATCGATCCAGCGCGCGTAGACCTGCGCGACTTCGTCCGCCTGGCGCGCGAGAATGCCCGACAGCGCGATGCGCCCGCCCGGCTTCACCTTCGACGCGAGCATCGACGCCATCAATTTCAGCGGATTGGACAGGATATTGGCGACCACGACGTCGAACTCGCCGACGGGACACGCGTCGGGCAAGCCGTAGGTCACTTCGGCGTGGTTGCGCTCGCTGTTGTGGCGCGCCGACTCGACCGCCTGCGGATCGATGTCGATGCCGATCACCGGATTCGCGCCGCACTTCTTCGCGAGAATCGCGAGAATGCCGGAGCCGCAGCCGTAGTCGAGCACCGACTGGCCGGCCTTGACCGACTGCTCGATCCACTCCATGCACAGGCGCGTGGTCGGATGGCTGCCGGTGCCGAACGCGAGGCCCGGGTCCAGTTCGAGCACGAGCGCGTCGGGGTCCGGTGCGTCGTGCCAGGACGGCACGACCCAGATGCGCTCGCCGATCTGGATCGGATCGAACTGCGACTGCGTGAGCCGCACCCAATCCTGCTCCTCGACTTCGCGCACGCTGAACGACGGCGCCGCGTCGAGGCCGATTTCATTGGCCGCCGCGGTCAGCAGCACGGCCGGCTCGTGTTCCGGCGCGAGCAGCGCGATCACGCGCGAGCGCTGCCAGGCCGTGCGATCCGGCGTGAGACCGGGTTCGCCGAAGAGCGGCTGCTCGTCGGGCGTATCGGCGTCGGCGTCTTCGACCGAGACCGACAGCGCACCCAGGTCGAGCAGCGCGTCGGAGAGTTCCTCAGCGTGCTCGCGCGCCAGTTCGGCGACCAGTTCCCGATAGCTCATGACTTACGCTTCTTCCGGCGCGACCTGCTGACGCGCGGCCAACCGGTTTTCGAGGTAGTGAATGCTCGTGCCGCCTTCGACGAACTTCGCGTCGAGCATCAGTTCGCGGTGCAGCGGGATGTTGGTCTGAATGCCTTCGACCACCATTTCCGACAGCGCGATGCGCATGCGCATGATCGCCTGCTCGCGCGTTGCGCCGTAGGCGATCAGCTTGCCGATCATCGAATCGTAGTTCGGCGGCACGAAATAACCATTGTAGGCGTGCGAGTCGACGCGGATGCCGGGGCCGCCCGGCATGTGCCACGAGGTCAGGCGTCCCGGCGACGGCGTGAACTTGAACGGATCTTCGGCGTTGATGCGGCACTCGATCGCATGGCCGCGGAACTGGATGTCGCGCTGACGGAGCACGAGCTTCTCGCCGGCTGCGATGCGGATCTGCTCCTGCACGATGTCGACGCCGGTGATGAGTTCCGTGACCGGGTGCTCGACCTGCACGCGTGTGTTCATCTCGATGAAGTAGAACTCGCCGTTCTCGTACAGGAACTCGAAGGTGCCCGCGCCGAGGTAGCCCATCTTCTTGCAGGCGTCGGCGCAACGATCGCCGATCCGCTCGATCAGGCGGCGCGCGATGCCGGGCGCCGGCGCTTCCTCGATCACTTTCTGGTGGCGGCGCTGCATCGAGCAGTCGCGCTCGCCGAGCCACAGCGCGTTCCTGAACGAGTCCGACAGCACCTGGATTTCGATGTGCCGCGGGTTCTCGAGGAATTTCTCCATGTAGACCTGCGGGTTGCCGAACGCGCGGCCGGCTTCCTCGCGGGTCATGTTGACCGCGTTGACGAGTGCCGCTTCCGTGTGGACCACGCGCATGCCGCGTCCGCCGCCGCCGCCCGCCGCCTTGATGATGACCGGATAGCCGATCTGGCGGGCGATTTTCACGATCTCCTTCGGATCGTCTGGCAGCGCGCCTTCCGAGCCCGGCACGCACGGCACGCCGGTCTTGATCATGGTCTGCTTGGCGGTGACCTTGTCGCCCATCATGCGGATCGTTTCCGGACGCGGGCCGATGAAGGTGAAGCCGGACTGCTCGACGCGCTCGGCGAAGTCGGCGTTCTCCGAGAGGAAGCCGTAGCCGGGGTGGATCGCTTCGGCGTCGGTGACTTCGGCCGCGCTGATGAGCGCGGGCATGTTCAGATAGCTCAGATTCGAAGGCGCCGGGCCGATGCAGACCGCCTCGTCGGCGAGCTTCACGTACTTGGCTTCCTTGTCGGCTTCCGAATAGACGACGACCGTCTTGACGCCGAGCTCGCGGCAGGCGCGCTGGATACGGAGCGCGATCTCGCCGCGATTGGCAATGAGGATTTTTTCAAACATAGCGGGTTTTCGACTCATCAATGGGCGCCGGGTCGGTCATGACGCCGGCTGCCGCAGAGGATCGGTCGCGCGCCTCGGAACGGGCGGCGCGCGGGCGGCGAATGGTGCGTGCCGCGTTAGCCGACCACGAACAGCGGTTGGCCGTATTCGACCGCCTGGCCGTTTTCGACGAGGATTTCCTTGACCACGCCGGACTTGTCCGATTCGATCTCGTTCAAGAGCTTCATCGCTTCGATGATGCAGATGGTCTGGCCTTCCTTGACCGTGTCGCCGACCTGCACGAACGGATCGGCGCCCGGCGACGGCGCGCGGTAGAACGTGCCGACCATCGGCGACGTCACGACGTGACCCTGCGGCGCGGCGGCTGCCGGTGCCGCCGCCGCGGCTGCCGTGGCGGCC